>JAYVHR010000359.1:0-9092 GCA_043771075.1 Bacteriovoracaceae bacterium | reverse complement strand
GTATTTAAAATTACTTTTTCTACTCCCAATCTAAATAATTCTTTTGCATCACTTAATTCAGAAATACCACCTCCATAAGCAAAAGGCATAAATGTTTCTGACGCCACTTCTTCTATCTTTTTAAAATCTGGTTTTCTTTTTTCGAGAAAAGCACCGACGCCTTCCTTATAATCCTGGGAAAAGCCCAGGAACCGTTGAGCATACTTTTCCCGCTCCATCACTGCTCCGAGTTCTTTCTCTGCCGCAAACTGGAAATTCTTCTTCACCATTTTGACGGACAGGGGAGGCAGTACGTTCACTTCATTTGCCAATGCTAGCGCTCTTTCCAGCGGATTATCACTGATCTCCGTCATGAAATTATACTTCAGCATATCCTCGGAAAGAAGCGGCTTACCTAAGAGGGCGAATTGGAGAGCTTTTGTATAACCCATTTGCCGTACCAGCATGAAGCTCATACCTGCATCCGGTGCCAGTCCGATCTGTGTGAATCCTGCAATAAAGCGGACACCAGGAGCTGCGATTTTGAGATCACAAGCGAGTGCTACTGAGAGTCCCGCTCCGGCCGCAACACCATTGATGGCTGCAATAATGAGTTTTTCAGATGAACGGATGGCCTCAATTAAAGGATTCCATTCCGTCTCAATCGTGTGACCGATATCGACAGGACCTTTCGTCGCATCGACGGTGCGGTCATTCAGGTCCTGACCTGAGCAGAAGGCCTTTCCTTCTGCTGTCAGTACGATCGATCTCACCGCTGCATTCTTGTTCGCTTCACGGATTGCCGAAATAATATCAAGCTTACCCTGAACATTGAGCGCATTATAAACCTGCGGGCGGTTGATCGTGATCACCGCAGTCGCATTACTCACTTCATATTTTACTGTTTCAAAGTTCATGCTTTCCCTCCGGATTGAAAACGAGCTTCTTTTCCATTGGTCCGATTTTTCCTTCCATCTGGAAAGGGCGACCGGCACCCATCACAATATAGGAAAGACAGGCATTGAGATTGGCATCTTTTCCCGAAGCATTCACAACTTTGGCACTGAGAACAGTTCCGAGTTCCGAGATGTTCACACTCATGTTTGCCGTGTAGGGCTTTTTCTGTAAGTAAGTATCGCTTTCGAGATAACACTGGATGAGCTGGCGTTCCTGCAGCGGACGTTCTTTATGAGCACAAGAGACTAAGAATAAGAAGGGCAGTAAAAATTTCATGTTCTTCATTTATGGGTAAAAGTTAAAAGGCTGAGTAACATTAATTATTTTTGTATCGGTCGTCGGTTTAAAGCGAAGAGTTTTCATGACAGTGAGAAAACACTCATCCATCTTCCGGTCATAACCCACGTGATCGTAAAGTTTATGTGCTGAAGTTGTTCCATCCGGATTGATGGTGAATGAGAGCATGAAACTGCGCTTTTCTTTTTTCTGAAAGGTATCACTTTGGGTGTAACAGGGATGATATTGCGGATAGAGATCGAGCATCGACTGCTTGATCTGATCAGGCTGATGACTGGAGCAGGCGAGGAAAAGAAACAGAAGACTAATTGCCTTCATATTTGGGCTCCCGCTTTTCCATAAAGGCTTTCATACCTTCCTTCTGATCTTTCGAAGAGAAGGTGAGATAGAAATTTCTTCTTTCAAATTCCATCCCGTCCTTTAGTGATGTCTCGAACGCCATGTTCACGGCTTCTTTGGCAAGTTTAACTGCTACAGGAGCGCGGTTGGCGATCACTTTACAGATCTCAAAAACTTCCTGCAAAAGAGTTTCCGCCGGTACGACCTTAGCGACGAGGCCCGCTTTCTCAGCAGCGTAGGCATCCATCATGTCTCCGGTTAGGACAGCAAGCATGGCCTTGGATTTTCCTACAGCGCGGGTGAAACGTTGAGTTCCCCCGGCACCGGGAATTGTTCCGATTTTAATTTCCGGCTGGCCGAACATGGCCTTGTCACCGGCAATGATCATGTCACACGACATTGCGAGTTCACAGCCCCCACCGAGAGCGAATCCATTGACGGCCGCAATGACTGGCTTAGAAACCAGCGAGAGTTGTTTCCATGATCTGAAACGATTGTCATTAATCTGATCAATGGGAGAATTTTCCATCATCTGGCCAATGTCCGCACCGGCCGCAAAAGCGCGGTCGTTTCCTGTCATGATGATCACTCTCACTTGCGGATCATCATCGAGAGCAAGCAGTGCCTCGACAACTTCTTTCATGAGATCAGTTGAAAGCGCGTTCAGCACTTTCGGACGATTGAGCTGAAGAAGAGCAATGTGAGCATGCTCACGATAATTTTTCGTGACCAGGATATTCTCAAAAATTTTCATTATGCTGTAACGATGTTTTCTTCAGCGAAGTGAACAGAAACAAGATCGCCCGCAAATTTCATAGCGTCTTTTCCAGACTCCATCATTTCCGGAGTCTTCATAGCTGCTTTCCAGGCGTCCTTATTTTCGAAACACATTTCTGCGACCATGTGGAGATTGGAAGCTCCAGTCGGGCCGCCGAAGATTTTGTTCGTACGAAGTTCTTTGATTCCAGGAATGCGCATACAGATCGGCGTGTGAACGGTCTTATAGTGATCTTCGAATTTTGCTTTGGCAGAATCGTCAGCAGGAACACGATAAACAGCGATGACCTTATACATTTTTGACTCCAAGTGTCGGGGAAAAGAATTTCGTGGCTTTACGATAATCTTCCGTCCGCAAGAATGTCAAAATGAGAGGGTGTTTTTAGCCGAATCTTCCCTCGATATAGGCCGCTGTTCGCGCTTCCTGAGGTGTTTCAAACAAGGCCTTCGTTTGACTCATCTCAATAAGCTCACCCATGTACATGAAAATGGTCTCGTCCGAGACCCGTTTCGCCTGACTCATGGAATGGGTCACGATGATGATCGAATAGTCTCGTTTCAAATCCCGAATGAGAATTTCAATTGCTTCAATCCCCGCAGGATCAAGAGCTGAACATGGTTCATCCAGAAGAAGGAGTTTTGGCTTCAGTGGAAGAAGACGGGCAATACAAAGCCTCTGCTGCTTTTCGAGAGACAGGCCGATTCCGGGACGGTTCAATTTATCTTTCAGGTCGTCCCACATTCCCACTCGGGTGAGGGCAGATTCAACCATTTCATCAAGTTCCGAATTCTTCACTTTTCTCAGATGAGTCCGGGCACCAAAAATAACATTTTCGTAAATCGATAGCGGCATAGGATTCGGTTTCTGGAAAACCATTCCTACTTGTTTACGGAGTTCCGGTAGAGCGACGGTAGGGTGATAGATATCATGACCGAAAACCTGAATACTTCCGTTATGAGAAACTTCTGTGCCTCTTTCATTGATACGATTGAGACACTTAAGGAAGGTACTTTTGCCACATCCTGAAGGTCCGATGAGAGCGGTGATATTGTGGGCATGAATATTAAACGTAAGATCTTTTAGGGCCTGAAATTTCCCATACCAGAAAGAAAAATTGTTCGTATTAACCGCAAAGCTCATCCGAAAAGTCCTTCGATGTAATCTTTCGTCCGCTTATCCTGAGTGTGACCGCCAAAGATCCTCTCGTTGCTGTCGATGTCGAGAATTTTCCCATTGAGCATCATGGCCGTTCGATCTCCCAGGCGTTTGGCCTGATTGATAACGTTAGTCACCATTACAATGGTCATATTTTTTTTCAGATCATGAAGAACGGCTTCAATTTTCATCGTTGTTACAGGATCGATTGCGATCGAGAATTCATCCAGGCAAAGCACTTCAGGGTGATGAGAGAGTGCTCTCGCAATCGTGAGGCGCTGTTGTTGCCCCCCTGAAAGCTTTGTCGCCAGACCATTAAGGCGATCTTTCACTTCATCCCAAAGCGCTGCTTTTTTCAGACAGTCTTCCATGATGAAATCCAGTTCTCTATCATCCTTGCAACCCGCCATCCGGGGAGCGTAAGTGACGTTTTCTTTAATCGTCATGGGAAGACCCACCGGTAGTGGTGAAACCATTCCTACCCGGCGTCTTAGGAATGTCGAATCTTCGTCTTCGTAAATATTTTCACCGTCGAGAAGCACTTGTCCTGAGACTTTAACTTCGGCGTTGAAGTCCGTCATACGGTTCAGAGATCGTAGTAAGGAACTTTTTCCCGAATTGGCAGGACCGATAATCGCAAGAACCTCATTCTGATAAATGTCGAGGTTCAGGTTTTCAATAATCTGTTTGTTGTTGTAACCAATGCAGAGATTTTTAACTTCAATTTTTTTTCTCATCACCATTTTCTCCTTGTCCTGAAATACGAGCGGAGGACGACGGAAATGGAGTTAATAGAAAGAATTAACAGGATGAGTACGAGCGCAGTTGCATACGGATAGGCTTCCGGTACACCTACCACCTGAGTGGAAATGGTAAAGAGGTGCATCGAGAGCGACATACACTGATCGAATACTGATTGCGGTAGAAAAGGCAGGTAAAAAGCAACCCCTGTGAAAAGGATCGCTGCAGTCTCACCAGCAGATCTTCCGACAGCAAAGACCAGCCCGGTGAGAATCCCCGGAAAAGAATTTGGAAGAACTATATAACGAATGGTCTGAAGCTTACTCGCACCAACGTTCCATGAAGCTTCGCGGAACGAATGAGGTACTGCTTTTAGGGACTCAAGTGTTGAAGTGATGATTACCGGAAGGTTCATCACCGCGAGAGTAAATGAAGCAGCCAGAATACTTGTTCCCATATGAAGGAAGAGAACAAATGCCCCGAGTCCGAAGAGTGCGTGGACAATACTCGGAACGCCGGCGAGATTCAGGATCGCCAGACGGATAATACGAGTGCGACGTCCATCTTTAGCATATTCCGAAAGATACAGTGCTGCCAGGACTCCGAGGGGGCATGAAACAAGCACGCTGATAAATACCAGCCAGAATGTGCCGACAATCGTCGGGAAAATCCCACCGGCAGTCATACCTTTAATAGGATCCTGAATCAGAAAGTCGATTGAGAGTACTGGAAAGCCCTTAATGAAAAGCCAGAACATAATGATCAGCGCGGGAAGAAACAAGAAGAAAGTCATCATGCTGAGAATTCCGCGAAAATTGTTTTCACGGATTTCTTTTTTCAAAAGATGATTGCTTGGTTTAAACATATTATTTCTTCCGGCCCCGAATCAGGTGATCCGCAGTTACGTTTACAATTAATGAAATAATAAACAGAACAAGCCCGATAGCAAACAGCGATTGATAATGTTCTCCACCTTTGGGTGATTCACCCAGCTCGGCTGCGATGGTCGCGGTCAGTGTACGAGCAGGGTCGAAGAAAGATTTTGGAATCTGAACTGAGTGACCGGTTGCCATGAGAACGGCCATGGTTTCACCCAGTGCACGTCCGACACCCAGAAGAGCAGCAGCGAGAAGGCCATTTTTAGCTGCTGGAAGAAGGACTCTTGTAGCCACTTCCCACTTGGTAGCACCCATCGCTTCAGCAGCTTCACGATATGTATCAGGGACAGCTCTCAATGCATCTTCACCCACAGAAACAATCAGTGGCAAAGACATGAGAGCGAGAATGATTGAAGCATTCAGAATGTTGAGACCAATCGGAACGTTGAACAATTTGATGATCAGCGGATTCATCATCATGATCGCAACAAATCCCCAAACGACTGAGGGGATGGCCGCCAGAAACTCAATCAGGATTTTATAAGTTTCTCTGAGACGTGGGGAACAGAATTCAGAAATATAAAATGCAGTCGCAAGCCCCAGTGGAACAGCAATCAGCATGGAAAGAAATGTCACACAAAGAGTTCCCACAATAAGAGCCAGAATGCCGTAACTGACATTATTTACCGAAGCAGGATTCCAGTTCGTTGAGAAGAAAAAGTTCTTAAATTCAAAAGCACCGAACAGGAACGGAAGAGCTTCTTTCAGAATAAAAAAAAGAATCGCTGTAATCAGAACAATCGAGCTGTAGCCACCGGCCTTGATAATGCCTTCCATGATCTTTTCAGATCTTGGTTTAGAGCTTTTCTTCTGACGCCACTCCATTGCGAGTGGCGCTGATTCGGTGGCTTTGTTTTCCATAATTATTTCTTTGGAACTGGTACGTATCCTGATTTAATTGTTACTTCGCGGCCTTTCTCAGATTGAGTCCATTCAATGAAAGCTTTTACATCTTCTGAAGGAGAACCAGAAGTATACATGTAAAGTTCTCTCGCAATTGGATACGATTTATCTGTTGCTGTTTCTAATGTTGGAGAAACACATGGGCTTTCTTTAGTCTTTGAAATGCAAAGAGCTTTGATTTCTTTGTTGAGGTAACCCATTCCTGAATATCCGATCGCGCATGGTGTTTTCTGAACCAGATCTACCGCTTCACGTGAACCATTGAGATCCATTGAACCTTGCTTGAAATCTTTCTTCTCACCCACTACTGCTTCACGGAAATACTGATATGTCCCTGAGTTTGACTGGCGTGAAACGCGGATGATTTTGTTACCTTCGCAGCCTGGAACATTTGTTCCCGGACGAACATCACTCCACAATTCACATTTTCCATCCTGCCCGTAAATGCAGGCAACTTCTTCAATCGAAAGACCCGTCAGCGGATTTGCCGGGTGAACAAAAATTGCGAGTGCATCAAGACCTACAACGTTTTCAATCACTGGCTTACCGGAATTTTTAAGCGCCTGTGATTTTTCTTCTTCTTTCATCGGGCGTGAAGAGTTTGCAATATCGACAGTGCCGTTGATGAGAGCAGCAAGTCCAGTTCCTGATCCACCACCAGAAACAGCAATACCAACATTTGGTTTGATCATTTTGTATTCCTCGGCCCAAGATTGAGCGAGGTTCACGAAAGTATCTGAGCCTTTATTCTGAATAAGCACCTGGTCTCGCTTAGAACAACCAACTAAAACCAGTGCCATGATAATCATCATTTTCATTCGGGGAATCCTTTGTTTAATTGTCCGTATCATAAGTTCAGAAAACCGATGTTTCGAGGGGGGGTGAGTGACCTTAACCTAGTCTTAACAATACAAATTTCTGGACTATTATGCGGTGAAGAATTACCTTGAAATCTCTTATGCTTAGCTATCAACTCATTATTCTTTGTTTGGCCTCTTTCAGCGCAGGGTTTGTAGATTCTATAGTGGGTGGGGGTGGACTCATCCAGCTTCCGGCCCTGATTATGGCGCTGCCGGGTGTTCCACTTGTTACTATCCTCGGAACTAACAAGATGGTTTCAGTCACGGGCACGGCCGTTTCAGCGTGGAGATTTTCGCGCACAATACCCTACATCCGTTCACTTTTATTTCCGGCAGTGGTGACATCATTCATTGCGAGTTTTCTGGGTGCCTACGTTGTCACGATCGTCGACAGTCAGATACTCAAACCAATTTTTGCAGGACTTTTATTTCTGGTTTTTTTACTTACCCTGAGAGGCCAAAGCTTCGGCATGAAAGATCACGATCCGGAAGTCAGAATCCCGATCTGGAAGCCACTTGCAATCGGTGGTGTCCTCGGGGTTTACGACGGATTTTTCGGGCCCGGTACCGGCAGTCTTCTCATTATTGGTTTTGTTGGTCTTATCGGAATGACTTTTGTCCAGGGCTCCGCTTACGCCAAGATCATTAATCTCACGACCAATGTCGCTGCCATCCTTCTATTTGTTTCGAAGGGAGCGTTTCTGATCAACGTGGCATTGCCGCTCATGATCTTTAATGTTCTTGGGGCTTTTTTCGGTGTGAAGATGGCCTTACTCAAAGGCAATACATTCGTGCGCGGACTTCTTCGTGTGATTATTTTTCTGACAATTCTCAAAATGGGATATGAAGTGGTGAGAGACTATCTTTTTTAGAGATAGCCTCTTCTCATCTGGTCTCTTTCGATCGCATCAAAGAGCGCCTGGAAATTTCCATTCCCGAATCCCCAGTGGCTTTTTCTCTGAATGTATTCAAAGAAAAGTGGACCGATATAAGTCTCAGAGAATATCTGGAGAAGGTATCCGTCTTTATCTCCGTCGGCGAGAAGATTCAGGTCTCTCAGAGTATTCATGTCTTCGGTGATCTGAAACGGTCGTTTCGGAAGATCTTCATAATAAGTTCCCGGCACTGAAAGAAATTTCACGTCGCGCTCGCGGAGTTCACCAACTGTCGTGATAATATCCGGAGTCATGAGAGCGATATGCTGTACACCAGGTCCGCGGTGAACATCGAGAAATTCCTGGATCTGGGATTTTCCATTTTCAATTTCAGGTTCGTTGATCGGAATGATGATGGAATTATCGGCCAGCTGAACTACTTTGGAATTGAGTCCCGTTCTTGAGCCTTTGATATCGAAGTATCTCGTTTCAATAAATCCATAGGTGCGCTTGTAGAAATCCACCCAGTGTTCCATCTGTCCTTTAGGGACATTGTTGGTGAGGTGATCAATCCGCGACACTTTCATCCTGAGAGGACGGGCATCGTTATCGTTTTCGAGCTTCATAAAGCCGGGACGGAATTCAGTATCAGGACGCTCGACGAATTCATTAACGACATCGCCGAATCCCTGAATAGAAGCCGTTTTCGTGAGACCGGCGGATGATTCATGGACCTTGAGATCAGAAATAAGTTTAGCGCCATTCTTAAGTGTCACCTCAAGAGCTTTTTCAACACTATCCACGCGGAAAGAAATTTTACTCACACCTTCGCCGTGATTCTTCAGGTATTTTCGGCTGAGTTCATTTTCATCTCTGGAAGCCTTAACAAGGAAGCGAACCTGTCCCTGGGTATAAAGGCGCGAATCAGAATTTTCGGCAGTACGGATGAAACCCATCGTACTGAAAAGTTCTACGGTAGAAGACGCAAACGAATCGACCGTAAACTCAAGGTGATCAATACTTTTTAATCCAGCTGGGTTCTGCGACATGTTACTTACTCCTAGCGACGATGCTGCTTTTTCTTATGCTGACCCTGAGTGAGGGTGAAGCAATCTTCTTTTACAATTGGTTGAAAATAATCGGCTTCTTCAATCAGGACTTCAGCTGTCGTAGACTCAACGGCACAAATCTCCACCCGGACACCTTCCGATTTCAAGTGACGGACAAGTTCCACATAATCAGAATCACCAGAGAGGATAATAATTGAATC
>JAYVHR010000358.1:0-6428 GCA_043771075.1 Bacteriovoracaceae bacterium | reverse complement strand
CATGAGCTGGCGAAGCTTTACAGCCGTGAATTTTATGAACTGGTCAAACGTTCACTTTCTCCAGAGGGACTGGTTGTGGTCGATCTGCCCCTGTATCTCAACGAAGAAGATAAACTCTCACGGGAGTCGAATGTGATTCTCCGGACCATGGATGCGGCAGGCTTCAGGAACAGGCTTCTCGTGGGACCCAATGCCGCTTTTGTGGCCTTGAAAACCGGCGGAGTTCCCCTGCGCTTTAATTATAAAAACTTCCCGGAGGACATGTCACTTTCCGGGGCCTTTAATCTCGTGGCGCCATTCGAGGCGCCAGAGTTTACCCCGGCGGATGAAGTGAACACCATGTTCTGGCCGAAGGGGTTGTAATGAAGATGAAACTGCTTCTTCTCCTCATTCTGATTCCGCTGAAGGCTTCCGCACTTAACCGCACCTATCTCCTCATGCCTCCCGACCGCGAATACATGAATTTTGTCATGGCAAAATTTCTCAAGTGGCATGAAAAGAATTTTTCTTTCCCAGAGAAGTCTCCCCTGCTGGATGAACTGGTCTGGCGTATCGATCACTTCGTCGTGAAAGATTCTCTGCATCGCCAGCTCACTTTCTCCCACGGCCTCGATGCTGAAGGGAAAGAAACACAGACGATCAGGCTCTACATTCACCCTGAACTCAGGAAGAAAAAAGAATTCTTCTCCTCCGGACTGCCGGATAATGAAAAACTCCGTTTTATCGAATGGGATATGAAAGGCCATACCTGCCAGCTCTATCAGGAAGAAGAAAAAGTCCTGAGCAGCTGGTGTCGAAACCCTGGGAAAAAGAAATTCGAAGTCTCATGGACAGAAACTGAAGCAAAAGATTTTCCGGAAGGCTGGCCCATGCCTTTTCCGCGTTCAAGTATCGATGTGATCCTGAAGAAAGTGAATGGTAAGATCGTGGAAGTAACCTATTTCCAGATCTCGGCCCATCCTTCCCGGGTGCCGGAGGTTCTTCTTCGTTCTGTTTTTCTCCATACCAAAGATGCCCTCTTCCCACTTGAAAGAATCTCAATGACTGTGGATGGGAAGATGACGGTTCAGTATCCATGACCACCAGAGAATCGGACCGCCTCTATCTCATTGACTGGCTCAAAGTCGCCACTCTCCTGGCCATCCAGATTCTCCACGCCAATGAGTTCGTTTTCTTTGAAGATGATTTTCCCATCGCTTCGCAATCCATCATCTGGACAGCAATGTCCTATTACGCCCGCTTTTTTTCCCTCGGCGGTCAGGTTCTGGTCTCCATAATTTATCTTCTGTTCGGGCTTTCCGGAAAATCCACCACGGCCCTCCTGAAAATTGCGGCCTTTGCCATCGTCGGACAAATCCTTCTTACTCTCGCCTTCTTTGACGGAAATCTCCTCGCGCAGATTGAGTGGGATATTTATTTTTACATCGCCGCATCGAATCTCATCCTGATGCTCCTACCCCGGAGTTCATGGCCCCTCGTCATGCTGGGATTTCTGGCCCTCCTCATTCCTCCATCGTTTTATAAGTCGATCATGCCCGATGGTGTGATGGGAAATGTACTCACCGGCCGTTCCGAGATAGCCCAGGAAGGTGCCTGGCCGCTTCTTCCCTGGTTTTTTCTCGCACTCTTATTTTTTAATCTCGGTGCTCTCATCCGGGACGGACAACTTCCGCTGCGGGCATGGAGAAAAACTGAAACTTTCATCTGGCCCATCCTCTTCGGATTAACCCTTCCTTTTCTTGGACATTTTTACTGGACGCCGATCGGGCCGCGCTATTATGAATTCAACTTTCACCAGTTGCCTCATCTTTTCTGGACGAATTTTCTTCCCTTCATTTTTATCATCCGTATCAGCTTTTTAAACAGTGTCCGGGAGAAACTCTCACGGCATAAACTTTCGCGCATCGTGGGAAATCTCATGTGGGCCCGGCAACTGGGTGCTGCGTACATCGTTGCCGTTCTTTATGTGGGTTTTGCGGGGAAATTTGAAGCTGAGTTTATCCGGATTCCCTATCTCTTTGATCTCTTCTTCCTCTCGATCATGCCGGTGACGGAATTCATCGTGAGAATCTTTATGAAGCTTATTCCCCGGCGAAAATAAGTCCTGCCTCACGGTGATTCTTCCGCCAGATCATGGCATCAAAAGCATAGTGACAATATAGTGGCGTGAGGGAGAGACCGACGATCATGGCACTAAGAAGCGAGTGATCCCCAGAGGTGCGCCCGACGTAATTCTCCTCAATCCAGGATTCAAAAAGCCCGAAGACTACTGCTGTTATCAACACGACCAGAATCGCGATTCCTTCTTTTTCAAAACGTTTCTGAGTGCGGGACATCGACTGACCCATGATGCCGAAATAGGCGACCCCGTGGAGAAACAAAAGTGGAAATAGCACCTGAGTGACGGTCGTGCCCACGAGAAAACAATAAGCGTAAACCACACCGGGGAATGCGACGGAAAAAAGTCTGTTGCCTTCGCGTATCCCGGATCTCCAGAGTTTTAGTTCGCGATACCCCCACGTGATTCCGACCATCAGATAAAAATACAAAAGAAAATCCCTGATCACAGGCTGTGGGAAAAGAAATAGATCATCTTGGGAATAATAGTTACCGATCGCTTCCGGCCGGAAGTGGTAGATGACCATAGGAAAATAAGCGAAGAAATAGAGATACCTGTCCGACTCCGCATCCTGCCGCTGGTTCAGTTTCTGGTACCACTTGGAAAACCCGTAGACCTGCCGGGTGTGGTGATACAGTGTCGAGTAAACAACGAACGTCCAGAGAAACGGAAGCTCCAGATAAAACCAGATCGTAAAAAGAAAAAAGAATGCGAGGGGAAAGAAAAAATAAAGTTTGTCCGTCACTACTTCGTCTTTGTTGAGCCAGGTTCTCCACATCGTTGTGTAGACGTGGCCTGAATCAATGATTCCCATCGCAAGGAGGCCGTAAAGAAGAGATTCCTCACCCAGATCAGGCAAAATAATCGCCGCCAGAACAGCAAGCAGTCCCGGCAGATACATAAAGAAAAATTCCCGCAGGCGGGTTTTCAGAATCCACATCTCTCCATTATAGGAGAAATCAGGCGACCGCTTCCTAAATTCATTTTAATCCCGACCGATCCAGTTCTAAAAACTTCTAACCTCGGCTGACATTCCTGATCTCCCATTGACGGTATTTTCCCGGAGCGGGAACCTAGAGCGTAACAATTCCTTACGGAGAAGCTCTCAATGAAAAAATTTCTTTCCGTCCTGATTCTCGGCCTCTCTTTCAGTGCCTTTGCTGATGACTACGACAAGATCCTGGCCCGTCTCAACACTCTCGATAAACTTCCCAACACTACTCTTTTCTCACTCGGGAAAAATGATCAGGGAAGAGACATCATGGGGATCGCTGTGGGAGACACGTCACGCGCGACGATCAAACACGTTGTTGTCGGCACTCACCACGGAAATGAAAGAGCTGCTGCCGAAGTGCCGGTCTTCTTTGCTGAACTCGTGATCAATTCATTTAATCCTTCTGTTCTTTACTACATTGTTCCGGTCCTCAATATCTCAGGCTACAACGTTTCCCGTCGTGAAGAATCAGGAAACGATGGAGACACCCATGACTCCAATCGTGACTATCAGGATGCCTGCACAACGAAGCAGGATTTTGTCCTGAAGAGTACGACCCTTATTGCTGACCTGATTGAGCGCGAAGATGTGGTCTCAGCTGTCTCCGTTCACGGTTACATCGGAACTTTCACCTATCCATGGGGAACAGAAGCGCGTGACTACGCGACTGAAGACGATGCTTTCCTATCTGCTTGGGCAGCGAAAGCTGTTAAGATCAACAATTATAAAATCGGAACTCACGGCGGAGCGATCTACCCGGCCACAGGTGCTTTCGAAGACTGGGCCTATTACAAGCTCGGAGTGTGGTCATTCCTTCTCGAAATCAAGAGCCCGTCATCTGATCTCAGAAAAGACGCCCAGACTCTCGTAGAGTTCTTTAAGAATTCTCCGACCGAGCGTTCACGCAAGGTTGGTCAGCACGTGAACTGCATGCAGAGAATCCTTGGTGCACTCAATAACTCTCGCCCGTAAAATTCTACGCCTGACCCTTGAGCCAGTTTAGTGCTGTCTCAGGGGTTTCAAAATGACAAACTTTTTCCGGGTAGATGAGGTTGATGGCCTTCACCATGAACTCATAAGTTTTCTTTGATGCAATGATGGCCGTCGCACCGATGTTCTTAAAGTGCTCAACATCAAATTTAATATCCTGATAAACAGCATCGAGCTTGAACCCATCAACGTTTCTCATATCCATGAGAAACTTTACTTTCCCTTTATCTGCCATGACTTTTTCAATTTCAGGTTTAACCGATTTGTAATCTTCGCCGGTGATCTCACCGGTGAAATCGAGTCCCACGATTTTGTAGTCCACTTTTTTAAAATTAATCATGCTGGCCTCCTTGCCTGGAAACCATTGTATCCCGTGCCGCAGTGCCAATCTGGTACACCGGAACTTAGACAACCTTTCTAGAAACTTGAGATGTCAGTTAAAAATAACGGAATGTGACTTTGAGATCGCGTGTGCCTTTCCCCTGAAAGGTAACGGATTTTTTGAAACCATCGGCTTCATAGTCGACAGTGTAAGTGCGAAACATTCCCTGATACTCATTAGCGAGGTAATCAGCGAAATAGTACACGTAACCTTTGTGATAACCGGCCTGGAGTGCCCTGTCCGAAAGAAGATCACGAAGAAGATTTGATCTTGCGACATTCCTTCTCGGGAAGCCGAGACTCATTCCTTCCACTCCCCTCACCTGGGCAACAATCGCAGACATATCGTAACGGAAATTCACGACGGCCGATGATTGTGAATTGAGAAGATTCTCAAGAATGTGCCGGGCAGAATTCCAGATGCAGTAATTGTGATTTCCGCCGGTGTAGGTCACATTGATTTCACGGTCCGCGAGAATTTCATATCGGCTGTTACCGGCCGGTGAAACAATCAGCGGAACGGATAAGGGAACATTCACCAGAGTACTTGGATAATCAGGCATGATGAGATTCGGTTCTTTGCCAGCGAAGAAGTCCAGGATGTTCACACCATTCCCGCGGACATTGCCTGCCTCGAGGAGGATGAAAGAAGTATAAGTGTAATCGTTCAGGTATTTTTCCACCGGAGCTTTCAGGCGGTTCTGATAATCATAGATGTTATGCGGGTGAACGCTGATGTGATAGTCGCCATCATCAAGGGGAAGCGGAAGAGCGTAGGCAAAGTTCACCGAGCACATGATCTTATTTGTCTCGAACTCATTCTGGAAATTGCGATCAGCTAAGAGAGGAAGATAAAAATCCCGACGGGTGACTTTTCCCGAAACCAGGTGACGATTATCCAGAAGAGCTTCGTAGATAACTTTGCCGTCTTTGATCTTCACTGTGAAATCGAGAATGACTTTCTTAGTCCCGTTATCGACATAGAAAGACCGGGTGAGGGAATCACTGTTCTTCACCGTCATGGTTCTGGTAGTAACGAGCTTCCATTCTTTATTGTAGGAATAGATACAATCGAGATCGTAATTCCGGTCTGTCTCTTTATAAGTCTCCGCCATGCGGGTAGCAAAATCCTGCGCCCACAATGGGAACGAGCTCAGGGCCAGCAGAAGGGTCAGGATGAGTGTCTTTTTCACGCTGCTTCTTTTACCAAAACATTCCGAAAAACCGTGGGCCTTTGAAATGTTTACAGCCCTGACTGGGGAAATAATGACACTGAGTGAGGGTCCATTTCTTACAGTTTCTTACCACGATATTGAATTAAGATTCAGGGGGTTGGGTTTTTGATAATAAAGCTCCATCTTTCAGGAGAAAGCCCAATGAAAAAACTTATGGTTCTCACGTCCCTCTTTGCGACTTCCATGGCCTTCGCCGCTTTAAAAGATGCTCCTCCGGGCTTCGGTTTTAAGGATGGAAGAGCAGTCTATGTAGACTTTGAAACTGCCAGCTACGAAATCACATTTGATTTCGATAAGAAGACAGCGATTGTTGAATCGGAAATCAGCTTCCAGTCACCTGCTGAAGGTTACGCGATCTTCGATCTCGTGGCCGAGCCTCTTTCGGTATCAGTTGATGGTCAGGCAAGCTCTGCTCCTGAACTTCAGGATCCGGACCGCGCTTCTACTCTTCGCGCTCTCAGTACCAGACTCGCTTCCGGTAAGCACACGATGAAAATCCGTCATCAGCTTACGACGAATACGGTTTTCGGAGCTGATGGAGTTGCGACAGGTTTCTGGACTTCAGATCTTAATGACCGCAGATACCTCGAGCAATACCTCCCGACGAATCTTGAATTCGATCAGTATCAGATGACGATGACTGTGGACGCTTCGAGTGCACCGGGATCGCATGTTCTCAAGGCGAACGGAATTGTCACGGATCTCGGAA
>JAYVHR010000357.1:0-2394 GCA_043771075.1 Bacteriovoracaceae bacterium | reverse complement strand
AAGAACATGAGTGACGTTCACCCTCCGGGTAAGATAAAAATATATATTCGCACGAAGTCCGGCATGAAGGAAAAACTTGAGAACCGCGTTTTCCCCCTCGATTTTGCGAATCAACTCCATAATCTAGTCACATACTATGAAGGTTAGGACCCGCTATGAAAGCTAGAATCGTTCCGTTGATTGGCGACATCAAAGAAAATGCTTATCAATTAGGCATCAGCGAGAAAGTTGCTTTTCTTGCTCTCGAAGATCGCGTCTCACGCATGCTCTCGAAAAATTTCCTTCTCCGTCAGGGCCAGGACATTGTTATCCGCGCCCGCGCGCGTTTAGCAAAGGAACGTCCGACACCATTCACCACCATGGTTCAGGCGTACTGTGAGGGTCTCAATATTGAGCCTTCGCGCTACCACGCTTTCCTTTCACTCTTTGAACATGCGGCCCACTCCGGCCAGACCTGGCCTGAACTCAAGGCCATACTTCCGGGATGCACGAGTTACTTTCACCTTCAGGGAAAAGATGTCTGTCATACAAGGCTCATTGATTTTCCACTGACGGGAATTCTTGATCATGAACCTGTTCTCTATTTGTGGCAGAGTGAAGGACATCCGACACTCATGAATTTTTCCACTCCGGGACTCGCTCCGGTATTCTTTCATTCAGTTCATGCCTCTGGAGTGAGTGTGGCGGTTCATCACAAACCCGGGACACTTTTTCACCGCGAAGGTCAGAGCATTTTCCAGATGATCTTTGACTCGCTCATGGAATCGAAATCTGCCGCCGATATAAAAAAAGAACTGAAGAAAAGAGAATCGGTGACCAAGTGGGGAATCCTTACACTGGATCGCGACGGAAAAGTGGAAGTGGCCGACATTGAAGGGCCGACTCAAAAATGGGAAAGCTTCAGTCTGCGTGATACGGCTTCGATCCTCTTTACGAATCTTCCGCTTCAGAAAGATATCAAATCGTTTGTCCCCTATCTTCAGTTCACTGAGTCCCGTGAAAAATGGGTGCGCCAGAAACTGAAAGGAAGTTCAGACAAACATATCCTCGATCTCCTGACAGATGTGGAAGACCAGAAGGAAAAAAACTGGCTTCACCCTGCGGCCACGCTTTCTACAACCGGTGCTCTTCAGGTGAATCTTTCGACGGGCCACATTGACGTGAAAACCGGTGAAGGTGCTCTTACCATCTCGGATCCCATATTGCGCTTTTCTCTGGCCGACCATAACGACCGCCAAATCCTGAAGAAAGAAAAAGAGCCTTCACCCTTTGAACTCGCATGGAAGCGCGCCTCACTCGCGCAGGCACGCTTTGATGACGGGAAATATGACCTTGCCTATCACGAGCTCCAGATGGCCATCGCTCTCATGCCAATGAAACGCTGGAAGGACATCTTGTCTTTTTTCCTTTGCCTCTGGGATTTCCGCTTCGTCTCCAATACCCGCGAACTCGCAGACGTTTACAAACGCTTACTGACTCTCGAGCTTCACGAGAATATGAAAGACCAGGGACTTTTGCTCCGCATGCGCATGGAGAAGAAACTCAATCTCTCTCCGTCCGTCGATGCCCGTGATCTCCCGGCCCACTATCAGGAGATTTTTCGTGAAGAAAAACTCGCGATGACACCGGTGTTTGCGACCTGGATGAATCTTCTTTATCCGAGGATGGAGATTCTCGATGTTCTGAACCCAAACATGAAACAAGGATAATTATGGGCCTCTTATACGTCTTCCCTGTCTCAGAGGAAGAAACAGACTTCGTAGTCAGAAAAGATCAGACATTAATTCTTAAAACCTACGGTCTTCCCTATATTTTCTGGATCTACGCCATCTGTGCCGTGCTGGTTGTCTTCTTCATGTTTCTCGCGATAAAGGAACCAATCCTGAAGCTGGTTTCTCTGGGTGACGAGACCGATGCGACTCTGGGTTATTCACTTCTCACTTTTGTGGGGCTTATTCCTGTCTTTATTTTTGCCTTCTTCTTTTACGAGAAGCGGATCATAAAAAAGAAAAATGAACTGGGACTTGAGCACAGGGTTCTTGGCATCAAGGCCTTCTCTGAAAAATTTCTCCTGGAAAAAGATGACCAGCTGGAGATTTCAAATTTCATCGACTCTCCCAACGTCGCCCGGATGAAGAACACTCCCGATACAGTGGGCTTTCAGAACCGCGGCTACTTCACTTTGCATCTGCGTTCTGTTGAAGGGAAAAAAATCCTTATCGACCGCCACAACCGCAGAGTCGACCTGGAAAAACTAAGAGATCTTCTGCTTAAGAATTAAAGCTGGTAAGTAAATCCCACACCAAGGCGTGTGCCGACAAACGATGGATTGATAGTGATATCGGGACGATTTTGAGTTGTCCCCGCATTGGCCGGATCAGGAAGATCAAAGCC
>JAYVHR010000356.1:0-10726 GCA_043771075.1 Bacteriovoracaceae bacterium | reverse complement strand
CCCTTGCCCGCCTATTCTCCGCTCTTCGCTGTACATTGACCCCCTATGAAATCCCTGTCCCCTACCGTGTTTCTTCTGATAACGGCGCTGACGTTTTTTTCCTGTGGAAAAGAAGCGGCCACCGGATCGTCAGCAACAAAGAAGTCCGGCAAGAACGAAGTCACGACTCCCGAGCGTCTCTTTCTGGCGATGAAAGAACTCCGTCGTGCCGTGACCGCTAACGATACAGTTGCCTTGAGAGTTGTTCTTTTTGATAATCCGGATTTAGCGCTGAATGATTATCTGGAAGATGGCGACACTCTTCTCACTTATTCGATCAAGCACAAGTTCCCCCTGATCAGAAATATCCTGCTCGAGCGCGGGGCCCAACCGGATCTCGTCACTCAACACATCGATTACATCGACTTCACTCCCCTCATGCTCGCCGCTCACCTTGGTGACAATGGCGCCATCTCCGCACTTCTTGAAAACAGGGCCTCGCTCAATGTTCAGGATGAAGCACTCGGAGATACGGCCCTACATAAAGCGATCAAGAATGCTTATACCGAATCAGCGAAAGCACTCGTCCGTGCCGGTGCCAATCTCCAGCTGAAAAACTTTGCCGATGAAACTCCGCTTGAGACGGCTGATCATATGGAAAGAAAAGAGATCAGTGATTTTTTGAAAGGCCTCGTGCAACTCGAACTGGGGGCACCATCTCTGGCCGTCTTCCAGCAGATTCTTCTTGATGGCGACATTCTGAATTACCGTAAACTCGTCACGCTTCATCGTGATGTGGTTCAGGAATATTCTTCGATCAATCCGATTGTCCTGGCGATTGGCGGAGCAAACGAATTGAACGCTTTTGAAATCGTTCATTCACTTCTCGCCTTAAAGATGAATGTCGACGGACCGGAGAATGCAGAAACAACTCCCCTCATTCAAGCAGTGATTTTAAAACGCAAAAATATTGCCGAGCTTCTTCTCCGTTATAAACCGGAATTGCAAAAGCTGGATAAGGATGACCACCCGGCCCTCTACTATGCGATTAAAAACAATGACGAGAAGATGGTGGAGTTTCTCCTGAATAACGGAGCACTCGAAAAATTTGAGAAGTGGAGACGCGGAAGAAAAATTACTTTCAAAGGGTGCAAGGTCGCCGACGCTCATCAGTTCACATTAAATACGCCGGAGGACCAAGTGATCAACCGGCAGATTCAATCACACCTCGGCTGCCGTTGGCCGCGCTAAGCGGAACACAGGGATAAGAAGAAGCATTCCCGGAATGGCGGCCAGAGTACAAATCACAAAGAACGTTTCCCATCCCACAGCACCCGCAATGTAACCCGTCGGTGCCGGAAGAATCACTCTCGTAATTCCCATGACCGATGAAAGTAAAGCATACTGAGTGGCGGTGAAACGCTTGTCTGTGAGTGCGGCCATGAATCCGCCGTAAGCTGCCATTCCCATTCCTGCCGAGAAGTTTTCAAATCCTATTACGGCAGCGAGTGAACTCCATTCCACTGGAAGTCTGGTGAGAAGGGCAAAACCCAAGGTGGATACGGCCTGAAGAATCCCGAAGATCACCAGCGACGCCTTCATCGGAATCCGGAGCATGAGAGCTCCTCCGAAAAGGCCGCCGAAGATCGTCGCGATCATGCCCACGCCTTTGGCCACTGTCCCCATATCCGTCTTTGAATATCCGGCCTGAAGGATAAATGGTGTCGTGAGGTTGGCGGCCATGAGGTCACCAACTTTAAACAGAAGAATAAAAAGAAGAATCGTAAAAGCACCCGGGCGGGTGAAAAATTCTTTCAGCGGTCCCACGATCGCGTCTTTCATATTCGACGGAGCTTTAATGTCCGTTCTTTCTTTAGGAGAAATAAGCGTGAAGAGAATTGCCGGTGCCATAAAAAGTGCCATGATCTGATAGACCTGAGACCACGGCATTTTATCCGCGAGAATGAGTGCCCCCGCCCCCGCTAGAAGCATTCCGAGCCGATAGCCGGTCACATAGACCGAAGATCCGAAACCAAGTTCTTCATCAGGGAGAATCTCCCTTCTGTAAGCATCAAGCGCAATATCCTGAGACGCTGAAAAAAATGCGATGAGAAGAGCAAAAACTCCCACGACTAGAAGATCTTCGCGGGGATTGACCATGGAAAGCGCAAAAATTGTCACCATGATCAATGCCTGGGCAAAAACCATCCAGCCTTTTCTTCTGGATAAAAAAGGAAGTTTGAATCTGTCCAGGAATGGCGACCAAAGAAACTTAATTGTATAAGGGAGACCGATCAGAGAAACCATTCCGATGGTGCCGAGGTCGACACCTTCATCTGTCATCCACGCCTGAAGTGTCCCGCCGGTCAGAAGAAGTGGAAGACCAGCGGCGTAACCCAGAAGAAGTAAGCAAAGCATGCGATAGCTGAAAACTTTCTTCCAGGTCTGGTTCATTGGATCCTCTTAGAGATAAGTGGGCTCGTGATAATGAAATGCATTCTTAGAAAGAGTCGGCTCGAGTTTTTTCTTCGCGAACTTTCCCTTCTTGAAACTGATCTTCTTGATCATTTCTCCGAGCGCGCGCGCCAGTAGTGGTGGGACAGCATTTCCGATCTGCCGAAACACTGCCGTCTGCGAACCGTGGAAAATAAAATCATTCGGGAAACTCTGGCAGGCAGCGGCCTCGCGCGGAGTAAGATATCGTGCTTCGACCGGGTGATAGTAACTCGTTCTGGAAGTGAGAATCGTTGGTGCCGGCCCATTCAGCGGCAGACGCTGAAGTCGGGTCTGGCGGAATCTTCCTTCGCGGAGTTTTTTCCAGTCGATGCCGTACTTCAGTTTTTTCGGAAGATAATTTTTTTCATCATGCTCGTAGCGGATCCCGCAACCGGCCGGAATGCATTTCAGGCGATCACGGTCAGTGGAGTTTTTGATTTCGGCCATCTTCACATTGTGATTATAGACTTTACCATCGCGGGCCTTGAGATTTTTCAGGACATCTTTCACGGTAACGACTTTCGTGTCGGCGCGTTTTCCATGGGAAGTTTCAGGAAAGAGGCACTCTCCCCCTTTCACACCCATGATGATGGCCCGGCGCCGCTTTTCCGGAACTCCGAATTCTTCTGCTGAGAGAACCCGCGCGTCCATGTTGTAGCCAAGCTTTTCAAAATAATTAAAAATCTGCTTCATAATCACTTCATTTTTCTTCGCCACCAGACCCGTGACGTTTTCAAACAGAATGACCTTGGGCCTTGTAATCTTTACAATGCGGACAAACTCCTTAAAGAGCTTATTTCTGTCATCCTCGACCAGTCCTTTACCGACTGTGGAGAAGCCCTGACAGGGAGGGCCACCCACGACCATATCTACTTGCTTTCCACCAATGAGATCTTTCAGCTTTTTGTCTGAGAGTTTTTTAATATCTCCCAGATAAACGGCTGCGTGATGATGATTGGCCGCGAATGTTTCAATCGCTTCTTTGTTTGCGTCAACACCCAGGAGACAACGATGACCCGCCATCTCAAGCCCGTGAGACAAACCGCCGCAGCCACTGAACAGGTCAATAAAAGTAAATGATTTAGTCCGTGATTTCATACTTAAAGTGTAAGAGCTTTGGATAATGAGTGTCTACAAATAATACGAACAAAAGTTTGCTATATACAACACTCTTAAACATCACTTTTCCCTCTGAGAAATTGGTTTTTTTTGTGATAAAATAGGACTACAAATAACAGGTATATTCTTAAACTAACAAAGGTGCCCTCCATGAAAAGACGTGATTTCCTCAAGAGTACTTTCTTTCTTGCTGCTGTTTCTACCATCGTAGGAAAAGCGACTGGTGTCTTCAATGAAGCACTCGCTGCTGGTGGTTTCGCGGCCGCTGGTAAACTTGGTTACAAAGATGTTTCTCCTCAGGCGAAAAACGGAAAAGCTTGTAACACTTGCAAGCAGTTCAAAGCGAACGCTGCTGCCGGCGCCGGCGGTGGAGAATGTATCCTCCCAGCTATGCAGAACGCGATGAAGGTCAAACCTGTATTCGTGAAAGAAGCTGGTTACTGTAATATGTGGGCGAAGAAAGCTTAATCTCCCCACTCTCAATTCGAATTCTCCTTAAAGGGCCCCTTTTGGGGCCCTTTTCATTTCCATGACACATTTTGTTAGTCAATTTTCTGACAATGTAAGGAATTGTTAGTTTGCATTCTTTCTTACATTTGGAATAACGGGGCGAGCAAATCAATCTCTTGCCTCAGGAGTCAGACATGTGGAATTTCGCACTTTTAACCCTTCTTTCTGTGACACCGGCCTTTGCGGTTGCCCTGGAAATGGATGTGGTTTACGGAACTGACAATCGGCAGGAGGTTCATCAGGCCAGCCCGCTGCATAGGGCCTTGTCTCAATCTACCGCCGGGATGATTCCCCTGAATATTTTGAAGAAGTCTTCCGCTCCCAATACTTTCGAAATCGGAACACTTCGCACATTAAGAGACGCAGAGAACCTCTGTTCGGGAGAAGCTTACGCTGACCAGCCTACGGCCCCTATCTGCTCGGGCTTCCTCGTAGGACCCGATCTGCTGGTGACTGCAGGTCATTGCTACAAATCCTTCTCGACTCCGGAAAACGTCTGTAAGAGCTTTGCCTGGGTTTTTGATTATAAGATGAGTCCGGGTGGGGCAAATCCCAATAAGAATATCTCTCTTCAGAATGTTTACCTCTGCAAATCAATCGTGGAGGCCCAGCTTTCACCAACGATGGATTTTTCTATCATCCGTCTGGACCGTAAGGTTGTCGGAAGAAATCCCCTGAAGATCCGTGAGTCTGGCAAAGTAAACTCGGCGACTGAACTCGTAGTCATTGGTCACCCGACCGGACTTCCGACAAAAGTTTCTCCCAAGGGGAAAATTACAAAGAACTCTGAAGTGACAACGATCTCAACCACACTTGATACTTTTCATGGCAACTCCGGTTCTGCAGTCTTTGATGCGGCCACAGGACTCGTTGAAGGAATTCTTATCCAGGGGAAAACAGACTATCGTCCAAGCATTCCGGGTAACGAGAACAGCTGTAAAGTGGTCAATAAGTGCGATGAGAATGCAAGAAACTGCGCTTTCGGTAACGAAGGCGGGCCGATCGCTAATGGAGAAGTCGTTCTCCGGATCGGTGTTATCGCAGGCAAGATCAAGCAGGCAAACGCAGCTAAAAAACAATAATCTCCGCTTCGGCAGGTTCACGAGAAAATTCCGTGGACCTGCCTGATATCTCTCCACTACAATAATTTAATGACATTTGGACAATACTGGACCCAGATCAGCGAGCTCACACTTGCTTCTGTGAAAGCGCGCTATCGCAGAACCTTTGCCGGTTTTCTCTGGGTATTACTGAATCCCATTCTCCAGTTTGGTGTTCAGTCATTAGTCTTCAAACAGTTTTTGAAACTCAATCCTCCGAATTATTACCTCTTTCTTCTCGGTGGGCTGCTGCCGTGGATTTTTATCACCTCAACCCTTGGAATGGGTACGCCGGTCTTTGTTCAGAACTCGCACCTGCTTCGTTCCTTCAAAATTAATCCCATGATTATCCTCTGCTCACAGATCCTGGATAATTTTATCAATTTTCTTGCGTCGGTGTTTCTTATCCTGACTCCCATTTATATTTTTTCTGATCAGTCACTGATAAATCTTCTGGGAATTCCCCTGGCGATCATTCCTCTCCTTGTCACGACCGCTTCGTTTACCGTTATTCTTGCGACACTCAACGTGTTTTATCGTGACATCAATTTCGTCATCGGTTTCATCATGAACCTTCTCTTCTTTCTCACACCGGTTTTTTACCCCCGCGATTATGTTCCTGAGCACCTTCGCTGGATTATTGATGTGAATCCATTCCTTTATATTATTGAGCCCTTCCGCTGGTTATTTCTCTCTCCTTCCTGGAGCGAGTTTATGATGTGGTTCGCAAAGGGGCTGGGAGTTTCGTTCGGATTCCTCCTACTCGCAGTTTATGTCTGGAAAAGGAGACGGAATGATTTCTACTTCAGACTCTGAAGTGATCATGTCCGTGAAGGACATTAAAATCTACTTCGAATTAGAGCACTATCATCACAAGGGAATCCGGGATGTTTTTGTCTCGGCCATGACCCATCCGTTTGAATTTCTCCTGAAGCAGAAAGAGCTTTTTTACGTGATCGATGGTATCAGCTTCGACATCACCAAGGGCATGCGCTTAGGCATTCTCGGAACCAACGGTTCAGGGAAGACCACACTTTGCCGGAGCCTGGCGGGGATGATGCTGCCACAGATGGGCAGTATTACTTCCCACAAGGAAGTCCGCGCTATCTTTGATACAGGTACGGGAGTTGTGCCGGAACTCACCGGACGCGAGAATGCCTATCTTCTGGCGCGGCTTTTCTTTCCTGCGATGAAAGACATAAGACCTATCGTTGAAGAGGCCATTGAGTTCTCAGAGCTCGGACATTTCATTGATATTCCCTTTAATCAGTACTCCAAGGGAATGCAGTCACGCCTTCTTCTGCCACTGGTGTCGAGTGTGCCTTCTGACATTCTGATTCTCGATGAAGTTTTTGATGCTGCTGACATCTTCTTTCAGAATAAATTCGCGGGAAGGATGAAGAAATTCATCGCGAGTTCCAGTGCAACGATTTTTGTCTCACACTCCATCGACCAGATTCGCCAGGTTTGTAATCACCTGATAGTTCTCCATAAGGGAAAAATCCATTTTCAGGGTGACGTTGAGGAGGGATACCAGGAGTACCTGAAATTGAATCCCTCCAACGAAACTTTAGATCGCTCCCCATTCGGCCCGGGGACTTAAGACTTTCTCTCTCTCCCGAACACATAATAGGACGCCGGAACCACAACCAGAGTCAGCAGTGTCGAAACTAGTGATCCACCGATAATAGCGATGGCCATCGGACGGAGCGATTCCGCTCCCGCACCCCAGGCCAGGGCCAGAGGAACAGCACCTGCGACGGTCGCAAAAGTTGTCATCATGATCGGACGAAGACGCTTGGGACAGGCGTCCATCAGAGCATCCCGGATATTGAGTCCTTCGTTCCTTCGCTGGTTGGTAAAATCCACAAGCAGGATGGAATTCTTTTTTACAATTCCCATCAGGAGAATGAGACCAATCATCGAATAGAGATTGAGCGACTGCCCGGTCGCCCACAGAGCGAGGAACGCTCCGGAGAAACTGAATGGCAGTGCCATGAGAACCGTGACCGGATCAATGAAACTGTTGAACTGAGTTCCCAGCACCATGTAGGCAATGAGAATACCCATCAGAAGAGCGTAAATAAGAGACGTAAAGGCTTCCTTGTATGTTTCCGCAGCACCCGATTCAACGAGTGTATTACCAACAGGAAGATGTTTTTTCACGATGGTCTTCACGTTTTCGAGAGCTTCACCCTGAGACTTCCCGGGAGCAATTCCCGAATAAATATTCACGGCGCGGCTTCTCGAGCGGCGATTGATCGCCTGAACACCCGGAAGTTCTTTGACCGTCACGACATCCAGGAGACGAACGAGTTCGCCCTGAGTGTTTCGAACCCAGATTTTTTCCAAATCTTTCAATTTATCTTTGGAAGCATCGGCCATTTTCACGCGGATATCATTCCGGTGACCTTCCTTGGAATATTTTCCGACCACTGCTCCGCCGATCAGGGCATTGATGGTGGTACCGATTTCCTGCACCGAAACTCCGCGCTGTTTTGCCTTATCGCGGTCCGGGAAAACCTGAATTTCCATCACAGATTCTTTGTAATCCGTATCGACATCCACGTAGATGCCGGAAGCTTTCATTTCATCCATGATTTTTTTGGCAGCATTCGTGAGAATTTTAAAATCCCCTCCGGTGAGAGTGAATTCCACCGGGAAACCGCGGCCCGAGGCAGAGAAGCCGCCTTGAGATGTATCCTGGACAAAAACTTTGGCACCATCGAATTTCTTAAAGTGATCGCGCATCTCATTCAAAATATCCGGCTGATACCAGTTCTTTCCGGTTTTCGGATTGACCGGGCGATCCTTCGGATCCTTCAAGGTCACAAATAAGTTTGATGAACTCGCATCAGCGGCTCCACCGAAACCACCCACCGCCACAAAGTAGCGGGCCACAGAGGGATGCTTCATCAAATATTCTTCGACGAGTTTTGTTTTGATGTTGGAAAACTCAAGCGATGATCCATCGACCGTTTTCACGCGCATCATGAAGTTACTTGTGTCCTGAACGGGAGTCATTTCTTTCGGAATGTATTTCACGGTCACAAACGAGACGGCAAAAAAGACAAGTGAACAACCCAGAAGAATCCAGCGGTGAGTGAGGGATTTATCCAGCATTCTGGTGTACCCGTGCACCATCCAGTCGAAAAATTTATCGACCTGCTCCCCGATCTTGCTGTGGCGCTTGGTCTCTTCCATGAACCGGCTGGTCCGCATCGGCGTAAGAGTGATCGCTTCAATGTAGGAAAGAGCAACGGCAACGGAAATTGTAATCCCGAACTGAAAGAAGAATTTCCCGATGATCCCGTCCATCATCGCCACCGGGAGAAAGATCGCCATGATCGCAATTGTTGCGGCCAGGGCCGCGAAAGAAATTTCGTTGGCCCCATCGCGGGATGCTGCGACTTTGTCTTTTCCGCCTTCATGGTGCCGGTAAATATTTTCCAGAACCATAATGGCGTCATCCACCACGATACCGATCGAGAGAGAAAGACCCAGGAGGGTAAAGGTATTGAGGGTGAAGTTCATGTACTTCAGAATAATGAACGCACCTAAAATAGAAGTCGGAATGGCGAGGATCACGTTTAAGGTTGCGGCGAATGACCCCAGGAAGAGCCAGCAGACAATGGCGGTGAGAATCGCAGAGAAGATCATGTTGAACTGAAGTTCGTGAACGGAAGCCTCGATGAACTTGGTGGTATCGAAGTTAACGTAAAGCTCTACACCCGGCGGGAGATCCTTCTGGATTTCCTTCATTTTCTTTTTCACCCCTTCGGCCACGGCCATGGTGTTGGTTCCGCGCTGCTTTCGTATCCCCAAACCAATCGCATTTTTGCCGTTGGACCGCGAGATACGACGGACATCAGCGATGCCTTCTTCCACATTCACGACATCCCCCAGGAACATCGGAACATAGTTCGGAGCTCCTCCGCGGCGGATGATAGGGAGTTTTTCAAATTCCTCAACACTCTTTGCTTCGCCGAGTGTTCTCACGTTTTTTTCCGTGAGCGGATCTTCAATGAACCCAGACGGGGCCTCTCTGTGCTCGGCCTGGATGGCGCCAATCACGTCAGAAACCGTCAGTTGTCTTTTATTCAGTTCATCATTCATAACCCAGACACGAAGATTCGGATCAATGTAGCCAGCGAGAAAAACGTCGGCGACACCAGAGACTGTCTGGAATTTATCCTTCAGGATATCCCGCGTGTAGGACATGATTTCCTTCGGCAGCATTTCCGGAGCAGTCACGGCGAGGAACATGATCGGACGATCGTCGGGATTTACTTTCGAGATCGTCGGGGGATCAATACTATCCGGTAGCATGCGTGCCGCCTGATTGATCTTCGCCTCAATCTCTGAAACCGCAACATCAATATTTTTACTGAGATTGAATTCCACAGAGATGTTGGCAGTTCCGAGTTTGGCTGTGGATGTGATGGTCTTCACACCTTCGACGGAAAGAACTGCGGATTCAATCGGATCGATCACATCTAGTTCCATCACTTCCGGAGCGGCACCTTCGTAGATGACGTTGATGTTTACCATCGGAAAGTCCACATCAGGCATCTGGGAAATCCCCATCTTCCTCATGGAGATAAAACCGAAAATGATCATCGCCGCCATCAGCATCCACGCAAAAACCGGTTTTCGAATGGAAATATCGGAAAGACTCATGGAAGAACTCCGGTGGATGCTTCAAGGTTTTTATAAGTCATATGGGCACTCGCCTGAAGCGAGTCATATGAGCGTTTTGTTTCAATAAATAAATTGAGTGACTGGAGGACGTCGAGATTGGTGGCCTGGCCGTAAGAATAATCGCGAAGATTAAGTTTATAACCTTCTTCCGCTTTCTTGAGAGCGTCCTTCATTGTTTCAAGCTGACTGAGACTCGCAATGAAGTTCTGATAAAGAATCAGGAGATCGCGTTCGGCGGCCCGTAAAGTTTGTTTCGAATCAAGTTCAGCGACCTTCCGGTTTTCCACTGCTTCCCGGACCGTTGCCTGGGTTCTTCCCCCTTCAAAAATCGGAACACTTACGAGAACGGCAGCATCCCATTCAGAAGTCTGGAGTACACCGGTACGGTCAAAGTAATAGTTACCGACGAAATCAAGCGACGGAAGATGCGCACCTTTGGCGATATTCACCTGAGTTTCTCTCAGTTTCACCTGCTGAAGGGCGGCCTGAATATCTGGACGATGTTTTAGTTTCTCAAGATGAGAAGCGATGGCACCGGGATCACTTGGCATGAGCGACAAGGGGGCAAGTTCTCCGGCAGTTGTTCCGGTGAAATATTCAAATGATCTTTCCGCTTCGATGAGACCCATATCACCCTGTTTCATCCGGGTCTGTGCCGTCAGAAGTTGCGCTTCGGCCTGGACCAGCTCGCCTTTTCTTGACCGTCCTACACTTGTGCGCGAACGAAGCTCCTTCACACGGTTTTCAGAAAGGCGCGCGAGCTCTTTTAAATTCTCAAGATCAAAACGGGCCATCATCAGATTGTAATAAGAATTAATGAC
>JAYVHR010000355.1:0-4349 GCA_043771075.1 Bacteriovoracaceae bacterium | reverse complement strand
CCTCAAATTCGGAGTGTGATGATGAAAAATAAACTCATGATAGCCAATTGGAAGATGAATAACGTGGTTCTTGATTGCGTGCGCTTCATGGAAGAATTCATTCCAAAGTTCACTGCGAAACGTGAAGCATGGATTGCCCCTCAGGCGCTACATTTCAATCTCGTCCGCAGCATGGGTGAGCCAAAAGATATCCGCGCGGGTGTTCAGAATATTTCTGAAAATATCTCGGGTGCTTTCACCGGGGAAACTTCTTCTAAGTCTTTAAGAGCAATGGGCGGACATTTCGCCATCATCGGTCACTCTGAGCGCAGACAATTATTCGGTGAGACATCGAAAATTTGTGCTCTCAAAATCAGAACATGTCATCGTGAAGGTCTCGCCGCAGTTTACTGCGTTGGAGAAACCCTTGCTGAAAGAGAATCAAAACAAACTCTCGCGGTTGTGAATGATCAACTTCACCAGGGTCTCAATGACATAATTTCAGCGACCGCCGAGAACATGATTATTGCGTACGAACCCGTTTGGGCAATCGGAACCGGCAAGACTGCTACTCCGGCCCAGGCCCAGGAAGTGCACGCCTTTATTCGTTCAGTTCTTAAAGAAAGATTCCCGGGCCTTGGTGACCAGATCAAAATCCTCTACGGTGGGTCCGTAAAACCCGATAATGTCGAAGAACTTCTTTCCCAGAAGGATATTGATGGGGGTCTGGTGGGCGGAGCATCGCTCAAGGCGAAGGATTTTCTGGCCCTCTGCGGGGATAAATAGTAAAAATAGAGTCTCATCATTTTAAGGAAATAGAGTCATGCTTACTACTTTGATCGTTATTCACGTCGTTATTTGTATCCTTCTCATTGTGACGGTACTTCTCCAGTTCGGAAAAGGTGCTGAAGCAGGAGCTATTATGGGTGGTGGCGGAGCTTCTCAGGCCGTCTTCTCAAGCTCTGCCAAGGGTAACTTCATGACGAAGCTCACGACCGCTCTGGCGATCGGCTTCATGGTGAACTCAATCATTCTCACGACACTTAAATCACGCGAATCCCGCAGCTCACTCTTTGATAACGAGGCTCCGGTAGCGGCCCCTCTGAACTCAGATACTGAGAACCTGAAAGCGAAGCCTACAACTCCGGCAGGCGAAGCTAAGACAACTGCTCCGGTCGAAGCAACAGCTTCTCCAACAGCAACTGTCCCGGCGACAACGAATCCAGAACCAGCTCAAAAACCAGTTCAACAGTAATTCAAAAAAAGGGCTCCGAAAGGAGCCTTTTTTTTTACCTAAAATTTACATTCGTCGGGAAGCCAGTCGTACTTAAAACCTTCGAGTGCGTGTTTCGCACCTTTGATCTTGATGGCCTTGCTGTTTCTCTCACCATCTCCGGTAATCAGATTGATGTCGCAACTTCCGCCGACCTCAGGATCAATTCTGTCGTACTCGGAAACCGTTATGCCGGAGACGAGGAATTTTCCGTCACGATAAGAGATGGTGTACTCGCGAAGAGACGCCGATCTTCCACCAGCCGAATGATCAATGATCACTTTAAATGACCCGTTCTCAAGAAGCTCGAGTGATGCTCCTGGATTGGATAAAGCATAAACAAGCTGATGGTTTTCGATCTTCTGATATTTGTCTTTGTCCGAGAGCGAGATGTGAAGCACGTGAAACTTACTTTTCGCCGACGGCGCCATGATCTTCACGGCATCTTCAATTTTATCGGCGTTTATGTCCGTCTGGATCTCTTTTTCTAACTCCATATCGATGTTCGCAGGCAGACGCGAGGGATCTAATCCACGAGGCGTAGAGCATGCTGCGAGCAGGATGAGGCCCGGAATAATCAAAGAGCGCATAGAACTCTCCTTTGAAAGGATCGTTACTACTTCGACATTATGAGGGAATAAATTCGACGCTTAAGCCTCTGAAATCAGGCTTATTTCTTCTTGTCAGCATCAACAAATTTGATCTTACCGAAATCCGCATCCTTATCCATCCGCTTCACTTCCTCGATGGGCAGTTTGGCATAGGGAAGAGTGGGATCGAAGGAATCCGAAAGACGGAGATCACGGGCGTGATCGGCACGGACATATCTAACGTGTTGATCAAAAATATCGAAGATATCCGGATCAAGTTTGATCGCACGGAATTTTCTCATCGTATTCATCGCATCCTGAATCGAGAGAACTTCGTTGTATGAACGCTTGGTAGTAATGGCATCAAAGAAATCGGCGATAGTACAAACGCGTGCGAGCAAGTGAATTTCTTCTTTGCCCTTGAGCTTCGCGGGATATCCGGTTCCATCAATATTTTCGTGATGCTCGTGAACAACACGGGCAATCGTCTTGAGATCAATGTCCTTGTCCACTTCGCAATGTCCGCCGAGGAGAAGTTCGAGACCAAAGTCAGGATGCTTCTTGATTTCCTTGTAGTCTTCATCCGAAAGGCCACCGGGATTATTCAGAATGTGAGTCGGGATTTTGATTTTTCCGAGATCGTGAAGAAGTCCTCCGAGACCCGCGTGCATGAGTTCTTTTTTCGTCGCTTTCGGATTCACGGCCTTATAGATCGTAATACAGTACATCGAGACGTTGATTGAGTGATCGTAAGTATAGAAATCGTGAAAGGATAAATTTCCGATGAGTCCGCGAAGGGATTCGATGTTGTGATGGTCGAGAACATCCACCATGTTGGCCACAACTTCGCGACAGCCTTCAATTCCCTGGGTGAGAATTTCGGTGGAGAATTCTTTGTCAGAAGAAAAAATGTTATGAAGATAATCGAGTGCTGAGTCTTTGATGACATTCGCTTTATCGAGATCGCTTACTGCGGATTCTTTCACGAGAGTCCGAAGATAAATTTTTCTCTGATCCTCAGAAACATAAAGCTGGACGTATTTTTTATGAAATTCTTCCACTTCGTTGTGGGAAAGGATTCCCCCTGTCGGGAAGATGCGGACAAATTTTTCTTTGCCCTTCACGACTGAAGAATTGATGAAGAGATCATAGCTGATAGGTTTATCGAGCTGGATCAAGTCGCGCCTGACGGAGAAAAAACTTTGCTTACCTTCCATCCGGACATTGTAGCATTTTCGGGAAAAATCGGGAAAAGGAGGCAGTTTTGTTCCATGATTCTGTGCGCTTAAATGGCAAAAAAAGGCCTGCACGAATGCAGGCCCATTAAAACGTGCCGCCCTTAAAGGGCGGCACGTTTTATTGCCTAAAAAGGAATGTCGTCAGCAGCAAAGTGAGCGTCGTTCGAAACTTGATATTCCTGAGTAGGAGCAGCAGTCTGAGCGTAGCTTGTATCAACATTGTTACCAGTGTTGTTGTTACTTCTGTCAGCAGTTGCACCAGCTCCGGCAGAAGCTCCGCCGATAAACTGAACCGTTGAAGCGAGGATCTCAGTTGTGTAGCGCTTGTGACCATCTTTATCATCCCAAGAACGAGTCTGGAGACGACCTTCGAGGAAAGCCTGACGGCCTTTTGCGAGGTACTGGTTACAAAGTTCAGCAAGTTTTCCCCAAACGACAACTCTGTGCCATTCAGTTTTTTCCTGCTTCGCTCCTGCTTTGTCTGTCCACGATTCTGTTGTCGCAAGAGAGAAGTTGCACACTGGTGATCCACCTGGTGTGTACTTCAATTCTGGATCTTGTCCGAGTCTTCCGAGAAGGATGACCTTGTTGACACTCATAAATTCTCCTTAGTCGCATAGGTTGCGAATAAAATTGGTAAGGGTTTTTCCTATGAAGACATTCTTACCGCAGGTTGATAAGGCCGGAAAAGAATATTTCCTGTCCAAGCCTTACCTGAAGAGATGGAAAAACAAGGCCAATTTGTTTAGGGAAAAAGTATTGGAATTTGGAGAGCTTAATGCAGACCGGAAAAATTTCTACTGATTCGAGAAATAATTTTCGGTTACCCGGCCTCTTAAGGCGACCGGACTTTCGGGGTTGGCCTTGAGGAACTCCTCAACTTTCTGGCGGGTAAATTTCACATCTTTTTTGTACCAGGCAGGATCAAATCCACAATATGGACACTTTAGGTCCTTCCGGTAGAGCGACTTATAGGAGCTGTCGAAGATAATCCATATAATGGGAAGTGAGATGACACCTTTCCAGGCAAACCAGGGCGAGAAAGCGGCAGTGGCCACAAGTGACAGGACGAGGATCTGAAAATAGTGCCTCGATTGAATCGAGCGCGTGTAGCGAAGCTTACGCGGGGTCCGGCAAAGGGCACAGAAACAATCTCGCGTGTGGCTTTTTTTCATCAGGTCTCCTCAAGGGATATTAGATCATGAATGAGCAAACGAATTGTCCCGGCAAAAACTACCTCTTCGATTCCGGACGAGCCTCTAGGCATCC
>JAYVHR010000354.1:0-3247 GCA_043771075.1 Bacteriovoracaceae bacterium | reverse complement strand
TTGGGAATTTTCGGCCTTATTAAAAAAATTGCTGTCACTTTCATTGGAATAACTAAACCAATTCCCCGTCAGCCAACTTCCATTGCTGACATGAGAGTTTGGGCCGTGAAAAGCACGTCTCTGGCGTGCGAAAATATCATGCTGGGCTTTTCGGCATTCGGTTACGACACCTGCCCGATGGAAGGTTACGATTCAGCGCGGGTTAAAAAAGTCCTCGGACTTCATTGTGGCGATGAAGTTGTCATGGTGATCAGCGCCGGGAAACGAGACAAGAAGGGGGTCTATGGCCCAAGAATCCGCATGGACCGGAAACAATTTATTAAAATTATCTGAGGTCATATGAAATTTATTTTTATTCTTCTTATTTCATTATCCGCCTTCGCCAAAGATTACAAATCCGGGAATGTTAAGTTCACTGTCGACACCATCATTTCACGCGAAGATGTGATCTGGGGATTCGATTTTCTTCCTGACGGAAAAGTGATTTTTACTGAACGTGGCGGAGTCATGGCAATTCTTGACCCGAAAACCAAAACTGCTTTCCCTTTAAAAAATGTCCCGAAGGTCCACTCCGCTGGTCAGGGGGGGCTTCTTGATGTGAGAGTTCATCCGGACTTTGCCAAAAACAATCTTATCTTTTTCACTTACTCGGAACCAGTCGGAGAAAATTCGACGACAGCTCTCGCGAAGGCAGAGCTAAAAGGTGCTGAACTCGTGAATGTGAAAAAACTTTTCACTGCCTGGAAGCCGAATTCCAATGATCACCATTATGGATCGCGGATTGTTTTCGACGGAAAGGGACACATTTTCTTTACAGTCGGAGAGCGCGGGAAACAGGACATGGCCCAGGATATTGATTACCACATGGGAAAAGTCCTGCGAATCAATGAAGACGGATCTATCCCCAAGGACAATCCATTCGCGAATGCCAAGGGTGCTAAGCCGGAGATCTGGAGCTACGGTCACAGAAATCCTCAGGGACTTGTGATGAAACCCGGCACGGAAGAACTCTGGGAAGCGGAGTTCGGTCCGCGCGGCGGAGACGAAATCAACCTGGTGGAAAGAAAGAAAAACTATGGATGGCCAATCGCCACTTACGGACGCGAATACCATGGACCGAAAATTGCTGACGGTACAAAGGCCGGGACTGAACAACCGGTTATCTACTGGGTCCCTTCCATCTCTCCATCTGCCATGACATTTTATACTGGTTCTACTTTCCCTGAATGGAAGGACAATATCTTCCTCGCCTGCCTGGGCGAGCAACATCTTCGTCGTCTGGAAATGAATGGCAGAAAAGTTGTGAAGCAGGAAGAACTGATCAAGGATCTCGACTGGCGCTTCCGCAACGTAAGAACCGGACCTGATGGGAACATGTGGTTTTCAACGGATGAAGGAAAAATCGGAAGGATCCTCAGGAAGTAATATGAAACTCACTCAGACAGTTAAGAAAGGTGGCTGTGCGGCGAAAGTTCCTGCCGCCATACTTCGCGAAATTCTGGCCGGCGTAAAATTTCCTCCGAAGATCGAAGGCCTTACTGTTGATGGAGCAAGTTTCGACGATGCCGCTATATTTAAAATCAGTGACACTCATTCTCTCGTACAGACTCTCGATTTTTTCACTCCCATCGTGGATGATCCTTTTGATTTTGGTGCCATCGCTGCTGCGAATGCCCTGAGTGATGTCTATGCCATGGGTGGGAAACCGAAAACCTGCATGGCCATTCTCGCAGCACCACTTGCCACCATGGAACCGGAAACAATTCAGGCCGTCTTACAAGGTGCCTGCTCAGTCATTACAGAATCCGGTTCATCTCTCGTAGGTGGCCACAGTATAGATGATGATACTTTGAAATTCGGACTCTCAGTCACTGGTCTGGTTGAAAATCAGTCCGTCTGGACAAATGCGGGGGCCAAGGCTGGCGATTTTCTCATCCTGACTAAACCCCTGGGTACGGGAACGATCTGCGCAGGAATCAAAAAGCAGGAAGTGGAAGCTGATGTTGCCGATGAAGCAATCGCATCCATGAAAAAATTAAATAACATTATCGATCTTCTGACTCTGGATGAAGTTGATTCCATTCACGCCGCAACCGACATAACCGGCTTCGGACTGGCGGGACACAGTTATCAGCTCGCCCTCGCCTCTGAGAAGTCACTCGCATTTAATTTCAAGAGTCTTCCACTTTTCAAGGGAACTATGAGTTCTCTCGAGAAAGGCTGGCTCACTAAAGCTCACAGAAGTAATGAGGAATACACGAAGTCTGCCATTCAATGGTCTGAATCCATTTCCGATATTCAAAAACTCATCGCCTTTGATCCGCAGACAAGTGGCGGATTACTTCTTTCCATTTCACCAGCCTTCGCTCAGGACTTTGTGAATCGCTTGCGCTTAAATTTCCCTGCAACAGCGATCGTCGGCACTGTCATGGAAAAGAAGGACGTTCATGTCTACATGGAATGACGAAGAATTAAAAACTCTCTTCCTGAACAAAACTCCGCTCATTGACGTGCGAAGCCCGGGTGAATTTCTCGAGGGGAAGATCCCTTTTTCTATTAATCTACCGATTATGAATGACGAAGAAAGAGCACTGGTAGGAACTTGCTACAAAAAACAGGGGCAGGCAGCGGCGATCAAACTTGGTCATGAACTCGTCAGTGGGAAAGTGAAAGAGGAACGGATTGAACGCTGGAGAGAATGCATCCGGAAGAATCCGGAAACAGAAGTTTTTTGTTTTCGCGGTGGTTTAAGATCTCAGATAACCTGTGAATGGATTGGTCTTGGAAAGAAACCAGTTTCTGGAGGGTACAAACGGCTTCGCCGTTATTTCCTCTCGTGGCTGGATGAATCCCCCCTTCCGGATCTTCTCCGCATCGGTGGGCCCACTGGATCCCACAAAACAGATTTCATCAAGCACGTTGACCATCTGGACCTTGAGAAACTTGCTCATCACCGGGGTTCCGCCTTCGGGAATCTCGGACCTCAGCCAACACAGATTACTTTTGAGAATGAAGTGGCACTTGAATTGATGAAGCTCGCAGGAAAAAGAATTATCATCGAAGATGAGAGTGCGACCCTCGGAAAAATTGCAGTCCCAAGACGACTCTTTCAACATCTAAGGCAATCTCCCATGCTGGTTCTGGAAATTCCTCTTGAAAAAAGAGTTCAGAATATCTTTGAATCGTATGTAAAAGGCCGGCCCGAAGAATTCTTTCTCACTTCTCTCGAAAGAATTCAAAGAAGTCT
>JAYVHR010000353.1:0-3917 GCA_043771075.1 Bacteriovoracaceae bacterium | reverse complement strand
TGAGACTTTACCAGCTTAACTTAAGAAAAAGTTTTCTGAATCAAAAGCTCTCCGTGAAGATTGGCCAGGTGGCCCTGGACGATGATTTCATGATTTCAGCGCAATCATTACTTTTCACGAATGCTTCGCTGGGGACCCTTCCCTTACTTTCCGCAAATACTTCCGGACCCATCTATCCCCTCAGTGCACTAGGTGCCTGGGGCATGATGGAGTTTTCAAAGTCATTTTCTTTCCAGTCGGGGATCTACGACGGAGACGCCGGAACCCAGGATAACAACCGGGAAGGCTTCAATTATAAAGTGAATACAAATCAGGGAGAGATCATCCTTGGCGAAGCAATATTTTCAGAAGAAATCAACGGGCAACACGGGACCTATAAACTCGGTGGTTACTACCACACGGGAAAATTCTCCAGTTATCAAAATGGCGCCAATCATTACGGTAACCAGTCCTTTTACGCTGTTTTCGATCAGGCACTTTCTGGCCCTACCGCCCATCCGTCGTTGGGAGTTTTTCTACGAAGCGGGATGACTCCACGGACTTCGCAGAACGAAGTTGACCGATCTCTTGATTTGGGAATGACCGGTCGAGGATTTCTCCCAGACGATCACGCCGGCATAGCTTTTTCCCATGCTCACTTCAGTGATGCGTTTGTCAGATCCAGCAAGAAGGCCGGGGCCCCGGTGAGTAATGACGAATCAGTCATTGAACTAAGTTATCAGCGTCAGGCCAAATCCTGGTTGATCATCCAACCCGATCTTCAATACGTTATCAATCCGCAGAACTCTCAAGCGAGAAATGCCTTGGTGGGCGCAGTCCGCTTGAGATTAAGTCTTTAAAGATAAAAGATGTTCGAGCGGGCCAATGAGGGATGAGGAGCATTTTCTTCCCCCTCTTCATTAAGGAGTGACGAAAAGAAACGTCGAAACTCCGACGAGAAGAAACAGTCCTCCCATGAAGACGATGTCCGCTGCTTTTTCCAGCTTCATGTTCCTCTTTTCAGAGCGAAGACTCAGATAAGAAAGAACGGCCGACACGAGGAAGACGTAGATTCCGAGCATCGCCACTTCATCGAGCACTGTGTACTGAGATTTTCCCAGAGTTTTCAATGCCGTGAATATGAGAAAGCAGACTCCCAGGAGGTTTGCCGATGTAGGGAGGATGTGACCGGAGACAGAGAGATTGAGCATGTTATTCCTTTTTGTAGCCAGGAAGATGAGCGGCGTCTTTTCTTCTCACGAGCTTCGCACACTCCTTGAGCACTTTCCTGAAGTCAGACTTACTATGCAGGGAAGATCTCAGATTGAATCGCAGGTAAGCGGTCCAAGCGAATTCCGCGAAAGGTTCATTCACCTTGGTAATGTGGCCGTGGAAAATGAGTTCCCAGACCAGGCTCCTGAAGGGATCATCGCCGAGACACCGGATATCCACGGGCAATGAGTAGGGTGTGTGTGGACCCAAACCAAACTGGTCATAGAGATGGACCAGTTTATGTGCGGTCATGTAGTTCCAGAACTTTGTTTGATGAAGATCACTTTTATCTTTGAGGATTTTGAATTTGAAATCATGGATGCCGAGTTCCCAGCAGGCACGGGCGTAGTGATGATGGTCAATGAGAAAGGGTTCTTTGCCCGGGCCCAGGATGATGGGAATGATCCGTGCTCTTTGGTATTCTTTGAGGCCCTTCTTCGTCAGTTCTTTCATGATTTTTTTCTTCGCCTCAACTTCCCGCATGCCGAGCACGAACTGGGTAGGGCGAAGATCGAGGAGCTTGAGCTTACTCATGAGGGACCTCAACTTCCAGAAGCTCGGCCATGGAATTAGATTTTAATCTCGGATAGACGAACCACACTCCGATGTAGAGGAGAAAGACGAGACTTGAAATGATGAGTGCGGCGATCCGCGACTCGCCCATGATCCTGGTCACTAAATAAAGATCCAGACTTGTCCCGAGAGCAAGGGGCACAAGAGCGATCGTGAGAAACCGGCTTGAGGTTTCGAGGAGACGTTTCGAAAATCCTCCTCTGACCTGGCGATGATAGGCAGCGGGGGCCACAACCAGCACGCCCGAAATAGTGACCAGTAGAATTGACGTAAGATGGAGGTACTGCTCAACCAACGTCACACTTTGTTTGAAGCTAGGGTTGAGGCCCACGATCAGCTGGAATCCAAATAGAGTTTGGATCCCGGGGAGGATCATCCGGGCCTCTTGTTCAATCCCATTGAGTTCTTCGACGAGCGATAGTGTGGAGTGATTTTTTTTAGTCATTGAGACCTCGTAGTGGATCTGTTGCGAGAGTGATGATCATAACTTTACCATCGGAGAAAATGCCAGATCCGAGCGAACTCGGATTACTCATCACCTCTCTGATCTTGGTAACGCACTTTTCTTCCTGAAGCCCTTTCATGAAAAAATCCCGTTCTTCATCGATGTGATGATTCGTCTGGTGAGTCCAGTGCTTCCAGTCGACATTGGTATCATAGGTTGCAGCTCCGAACCAGATCTGTTCGTTTTTCTTATCGAAAGGACTATGCCACAAACGGATGTGGTGGCGCTGCCGTGGACTCGGGCCATCTTCGATCTCAAAACCCAAATCTTGGTTTCTCCCAAAGAGATAAAGCGAGCTGATCGGTGCCGCGAGATAGGAGTGATTCCTCAAAATATCTTTTACTTCTAGGCTGAGGCTTATGAAAGTAAGTAGATCAGTTGCGGTCCATCCTGCCTTTCCCAGACAATGGATGAGAACTGTCTCTGACGGAACTTCCAGCACGACATTGATCCGGTCTGCAAGGCTTCCGTCATGGTGAGACGTTGTGAGAGTGACCTCTGTGATCTCGCCCTGGAAAAGGACCGCTTCGTGGTTTAACCGAACAGGCTTCTGAAGTATGGCCTGCTGGTTACACCCTGCGAGCATTATTAACGCGGCCAAGATCAGAAAATTCATCATCAAGTTAGCCTCACTTAAGTCATAGCGCTTGGTGACTTATAGTATGATTCAAGAGAAAAAGCTCCTTCAATGACTTGGTTCAGAGAGGGAGAGGCGCATGAAAAAACAGCATTTAGATATTGAGGCCCTTGAGTGCCCCGTCTGTCATTCGAAAAAAAAACGGCTAGAGCTTTATCCGGGAAAAGTCCTGAGAGCGAATCTTGTCTCAGCGTTACAAAGTTTATCTGGCGATTGGACAGTAGAGAAAAGCGTTTGCGCGGCTTGTTTAAGAAAAGCGAGATTGAAACTCGTTGAAGAAATGCTTAAGGAAGATAAAGGGGAGATCGGAGCCGCGGAAGTGGAAGTTCTAAAATCCATCGAAAACCAAACTGTGATTGCTAAGGAGTTAGATTTTACAAATGAGAAGATATCCTTCGGTAATGCGCTCTCTGATAAAATTGCAGCGGTCGGAGGGAGTTGGACTTTCATCATAACTTTCCTGGCGATGCTCTTCTTCTGGATTGTCTTAAATACCTTGATGCTTGCGAAGTCCTCCTTTGATCCGTATCCCTACATCCTTCTTAATCTTATCCTTTCGTGTGTAGCGGCCCTCCAGGCACCAGTGATCATGATGAGCCAGAATAGAAAAGAAGCCAAGGACAGACATGAACTTAATTGCAGAAGAGGACGAGCACGAGTCTCTTCCTGAGGGAATAGAGTCATTTAACCATGAGACAGAAGAATTTTCATTAAAACCAAACGTCATTAAGAATTTTTCCATTGCTTTTGAACTCGCGGTCGAGGCCGGAACGTTTATAAAGATTAAACCGTTATCTCTTGTCAGATCTCTGGATGAGACGAGCATCTTTATTTGCGAGAAAGGGAAATTCCGTTCAGTGAAGGTGAAGATTGAGAATGCCCCCACCTGATTTTAACATCCAGGGGACCAGTGCATGAGCAACACGAAAATTTGCAGTGATATTAGTTTCG
>JAYVHR010000352.1:0-3107 GCA_043771075.1 Bacteriovoracaceae bacterium | reverse complement strand
TATTCAGATGGCAAACTCATAACCAGAATCAAGTCAGAATTAGTTTCTTACGTTATGGAAAAATTTGTGATGTTTGGAGCACCACCACAAACAGCCTATGAATCTAATCCTCATCTTGGTTCAAATAAAATCCGCACTATCATTACTCATATTTCCGGGTGGCTTGAGAAAGAAGGCTGTGAGATCCGCTATAATACCAAAGTCGAAAAAATTCTCACTGAAGGAAATCGCGCCATTGGTGTGAAACTTTCTACAGGAGAAGAAATTTTTTCTGATCACATTGTCCTGGCAACCGGACATTCTGCTCAGGATATATATAAACATCTACAGGACATCAATGTGGCCATGAAGCCAAAAGATTTTGCTGTCGGTGTGCGGATTGAACATTCACGTCGCTATATCGATCAGCTTCAGCATGGAGAATTCTGTGCAGTTCCGGAAATGGGATCGGCAAGATACAGACTTTCCTGGCACGACAAATGGACTGATCACGGTGTTTACAGTTTCTGTATGTGCCCTGGCGGATATGTCCTTTCCTCAGGAACTGAGAAAGAGGGAATTGTAGTCAATGGCATGAGTAACTTCGCCCGCAATTCTCCCTGGTCGAATTCTGCACTCGTCGTATCTGTGAAATCAGAAACGGATCTCACAGACAAAGATCTTATGGCCGGACTTCGCTTCCAGCATGAGATTGAGCAGAAAGCGTTTCAGCTTTCCATGGAACATGCGACAGGAAGAGAACTCCCTGCCATGACGGTCAAAGAATTCATGGACGGAAAACTCAATGATAAACCATTGCCGGTAACTTCATCACCGTCAGGGATTTTCAAGGCTGACTTGAGAAAGATTTTTCCAGATTTTATTATCCAGCATCTGAAAAAAGGTCTCGAACATTTCAACCGCGACCTTCCGGGATTTGTTGCCGATGAAGCTTTGTTGATTGCTCCGGAAACGCGAACTTCAGCACCACTCACCATTATTCGCGATAAAAACACTCTCATCTCTGTTTCGCATGAAGGTCTCTATCCTTGCGGAGAAGGGGCCGGATACGCCGGAGGAATTACATCAGCGGGTGTAGATGGCGTGAAGTGTGCGATCAGTATTCTGGGAAAAGAATTCGACTATAAGGCGACCAAGTAAGAAGGTTTCCGGAATATTCTGGCCGGGAACAGCGCAAAATTCATAAAAATGGCCTTTTAATAGACATTTTTGGCACCTTTCCAGTTAACTATGACTCGCCATATCTACTCAACTTGGCTAAACTCCACCGCAAGAATCAATAGCTAAGGACATTCATGAACCTGAAGAACATTGCCATCGTGGCCCACGTGGATCACGGTAAAACAACACTCGTAGACCAACTTCTTAAGCAATCCGGCCTTTTTTCGGCCCACGAACAACTCACTGAACGTGTGATGGACTCTGGCGATCTTGAAAAAGAGCGCGGAATTACAATTAAAGCAAAGAACTGTGCGATTCGCTGGAAAGGCACAAAAATTAATCTTCTCGATACCCCTGGTCACGCCGATTTCGGTGGAGAAGTTGAACGCGCTCTTATGATGGTAGACGGGATTCTTCTTCTCGTTGATGCTTCGGAAGGTCCACTTCCACAGACTCGATTCGTTCTTTCTAAAGCTCTTGAAAGAGGGATTCGCGTAGCTGTTTACATCAATAAAGTTGATCGCCAGGATGAACGTATTGATGAAGTTCGTTCTGAAGTAGAAGATCTTCTTCTTGAAATCGCTTCTCAGACCGGTCTCGATATCGACCTTGATATTCCATTTATGTATGGATCAGGTCGAGCGGGCTATGCTTCCCTGGATAAGAATCGCAGAGAAGGAAGTCTCGAACCTATGCTTGATTTCTTAGTCGGCGATTATTACCCGACTCCTGTTGTAGATAAAGACGGCCCGACTCAGCTTCTTGTTACCAATCTTTCTTACTCGAACTACCTCGGCGCTCTCATGGTTGGCCGTATTCAGCGCGGGAAGATTTTCAATAACAAACAGATTGCTCACATCGGACGCGATGGAAAAGCTAAAACATTTAAAATTACATCTCTTCAGATTTTCGAAGGTCTGGGAATGGCAACTGTCGAATCTGCAGAAGCCGGTGAGATTGCGATCATATCGGGATTTGAAACAGGTGACATTGGTGACACTCTGGCCGATCCACAAAAACCAGAACAGCTGACAAGAATTGAAGTTGAACCACCAACGGTTTCTGTTCAGGTTTCGGTTTCAACATCTCCTATGTCAGGACGCGAAGGTGAGTACCTTACTTCAAGAAAACTCGAAGAATTCCTTATCGATGCAATTCGTAAGAACGTATCACTCAAATATGAGCCGACGAATGATCCGAAAGTATTCATTCTGAAAGCACGCGGAGAACTTCAGGTCGCTATCGTGTTCGAAGAAATTCGTCGCGCTGGTTACGAGCTTATGATTGCCCGTCCCCAGGTTATTACTAAAGAAATTGATGGCGTTCTCCATGAGCCATTTGAGCGCCTTATCCTCGACGTTCCGAATGAATCAACTGGTGTCATCACTGAGAAAATGGCGATCCGTAAAGGACGCCTCGAAGCGATGCAGCCGTTTGGTGAAGGTCGTACAAGAATGGAATTCCACAGTCCATCACGCGGACTCATCGGATACCGTTCAACGTTCCTCACAGATACGAAGGGACAAGGACTTATGTCTTCATACTTCGTAGGCTATGAGCCGTTTGTTGGAAAAATGCTTGCTCGCCAGAATGGCGCACTCATTTCCGATCGCGCTGGAAAAATCACTCCCTACGCTCTCTTCAATCTTCTCGCTTCAGGAAAACAGTTTGTTCTTCCTGGTGAACAAGCTTATGAAGGTCAGGTTGTTGGCGAGCATACACGTCCAAACGATTTGAATATCAACGTCTGCCGTGAAAAACATCTCACGTCAGTTCGTACTGCTGGTAAAGATGAGAACATTATCCTTCCACCAATTCCTAACAGAACGCTCGACTGGGCACTTGACTGGATTGATGAGGACGAATGGGTTGAAGTAACTCCGAAGATGATTCGAATCCGTAAAAAAGAACTTAATGTTAATTCGCGTTCAGTCATTCGCTAAACG
>JAYVHR010000351.1:0-2142 GCA_043771075.1 Bacteriovoracaceae bacterium | reverse complement strand
GGTGTTATACCCTTTTGCGAATCACTGGCTAAAGCAGAGTCCCGGAAAAGTCTTCCTGTTCCTCTTTGGCGTCCCTGGCCTTAGGAGGTTTTATGGGTAAGAAAATTTATGTTGGTAATCTTCCGTTCTCTGCAACTCAAGAGTCTCTCTCAGAGATGTTCTCTCAGTTCGGAAATGTAAGCTCTACTAAAATCATCACAGACAGAGACACTGGTCGTTCTAAAGGCTTCGGCTTTGTTGAAATGACTGATGCTTCTGAAGCTGATGCAGCTATCGAGAAACTTCATGGCTCAGACATGGGCGGAAGAAACCTCACTGTTAACGAAGCTAAACCAATGGAGCCACGTACTGGCGGATTTGGCGGCGGCGGCGGCGGCGGTGGTGGACGTGGTGGTGATCGCGGCGGAGACCGTGGTGATCGCGGCGGAGACCGTGGTGGATTCGGCGGCGGCGGAAACAAGCGCTGGTAATCATTACTTAAGAGAAAGGGAGCTTCGGCTCCCTTTTTTTTGGCCATATTAATTCTTCCAATTGTTAAATATTTCTTCAAACTTGCCGATAAGATGATGAACTTACAAGGTTTGGTCATGTCGATTTTTGGCAAATTCCTACTTATTGAAGCTGACAGCAAAATCCTGGAACTAATCCAGCTTGATCCCGCTATGAGTGAGAAGTATCCCTGTCATGTTGTTCGTCATTTTGGTGATGCCCGCATGATTCTGGAAAGGAACAAACAAGAAATCCGTCTGATTTTTGTCTCTGAAAGACTTTCCCGGACACTTACGCGCGAAGAATTTGAAAAGTTTCACACTGATTTCAAAACGACTGAAATGATTCTCATTGAAGACAAAACTCCCTATGAGTCGGTCCGGTCTCTCATTCCGAAAACCATCGAGTTCCCTAAAACCTTTATGGATCTCGCTAAACATTTTCAGGCCCAGATTTCCGGGGCCCACGATTTCCGTAAGACTCAGGATGACGGACAGACGAAAGACAATGAGTTCAATGCTGAAGAAGCTAAGTTCATTGGTCTCCCGATTCGTGATTTTGTAGTTACCCCGAAATCATATTTCAATACATACCTGAAACTTTCTTCCGGACGTTTTATCAAGATCATCAACGCGGGCGATGAACTCACCAGCGATTTTATCAAGCGGTATCGTGAGAAGGGTGTGGAAGATTTTTATGTACCGAAAGAAGAGCACGGAAAATATGTTCACCTTCTCGCAAGCCTTTCCAGCAAGACGGTGAAGTCAGAAGAGACAAGTGCAGGATTTAAAATCAAGACTCTGGTTAAACTGGGAAAAAATATCACTAACAATCTCTCTAAATGTGGAATTACTCCGGAGAGAATGGACAACGCCGAAATGTTTCTTGATCAATCGATCACCGTTCTTCGTCACATGAAAATCAAGAATGATGTGATCAGTTCTTATCTTCAGAATATTGATAAGGACGAACATTCGGCGGCGGTCGCCTTCATTGCGGGCATTCTTGCGAACCACCTGGGTTTTGAATCTTCGAAATCCATCAAGGTGGTTGGAACAGCAGCACTTCTTCATGACATCGGTTTGTATTCGCTCAATCCTGATTTCAACGAAGCAGATGATGCCGTAAAAGATGAGAGTGGGATCTACCTAAAACATGCAGCTCATGGTGCTGAGATTTTAAGATCGACTGGTATGTTTGATGAAGTGATCTGCAACGCTGTTGAAAATCATCACCGGAGACGCCGTGGTGAAAATGCCACTCGCCGGTCAAGTTCTGTGAATCTTGTAACGGAAATCATTTGCGCCTCTGATGAATTTTTCAATACGGTCATTCACCCGGGATATACCCCGGATAGGGTGAAGAATTTCCTGGATAATGAGCTCAAGAACTATTCGCCAAACGTTGAACGCGCTTTCCAGGCCCTAACTAAGGGCAAAAAGGCAGCTTAATTTTAAATACTGCCGCGCACTAGACGCAAATTAACACTACGCCAAAAATATAAAACATGTTATTTTTTTTATAAGTTAACGTCGTAAGAGTTCTCGAGCTTGTTGCTCATGATCCTCTGAAACGCGCATCCCTGGCCTTAGGAGGTTTTATGGGTAGTAAAATTTATGTTGGTAATCTTCCGTTCTCTGCAACATCTGAATC
>JAYVHR010000350.1:0-5570 GCA_043771075.1 Bacteriovoracaceae bacterium | reverse complement strand
CTCTGCCCAGCACTTTCTCTTTGCCAACGGATACAATCGAGACTGGTTTGGCTTTGATTATGGTTCGATCATCGGATCATTCGATGGTGTCACTTGGTTCTCAATCGGTAACCAGAGACGGATTAAAGCAACTACAGGAAAAATGTTTCTTGCTGTGAACGCTTACTTTGGTGATCTCACAGTTGATAACACTTTTACAGTTAACCTGACTGAAACATCAAACCTCACGACTTCAACCGTTCCGGATCATGATACCGAAACAGACGGAGCTGAATGCCAGCGCGCCCACTTCTGCTCCAACGATAACGATTGCTATCGCACACTGGGATACGATTATTCATGCCAGAACATCGCAGGCCTCACAACTAACTGGCCGACGTTTGACGCCAACTCTACAGAGACAGTAGGCTCAACTTCTAAAACTCTTTCGACTCTTCTTGGCGGAACAAACGGCCAGGCAAAACGCTGCGTTTACCGTGGTCGCGGAGCACCTTGTGTGGCCAACCTGAATGATCTCTCCGCCGCTTTCAACGGTTCATCTCTCATTGGAAACTCAGCTTGTTCAGCAAATAATTACTGCCAGTCTCTGAGCAGTGGATCAACCAATCGATTCAATGATCGTATTGCCAGATTTGCGACAACTCCGACTGCTCAAAATGCAGTCAGCGCCGCTTCGACTGATTCCGATATCGTTGCCATGGGTGCCCGTATTCTGGGTAGACCGTTTGATTTTTACGGTACGAAAACTCCAAGACCGGAAGCAACCCCTGCACTCACAGCGAATGCAGTGAATGCTGTTTGTATTTCTGGACGTAGCCTGACCGGTTCAACGACAACATACGACCTGAATCAGCGCGCTCCTTCTTCACGAGTGGATTCTTCAGACAAGATCATCGGCGCGGGTGTAACTCCTTCATCCCTCCAGAGTTTGACTTATTATAATGCCTGCACTGCCACCGATGCTGCTGGAATCAATATTCAGCAATACTTACTGAATCTCGGAGATCCAACTCTTAATCAGTTCACTATTACACAGAACCTTTCATCCAATCTTCTCGATCTGACTCCACTTACTGCCCTTAAAATATTCAGCACAGTCGCGGGTACTCAGACAACGGCCACGGGTTATCAGAAGAATGCCTGCCTCCGGGCCCCGGGAGCTTCCTGCTTCAGTGATCTTGATTGCGCCCCATCGACCTTCGCCGCCAATAAAGCAAAAACAGCAGACCTCTCAAGTCTTCTGATTTCTGCTGAAGAGAAATTCTGGGAAGAAGAACTTGTGTGCGGAAATCCGGACTTCAAAAATGTATCTTCCGGAGTTCTCAATCCGAATTTCAATCACAAAAAAAATCTTTGCTGTCGGGAAAGTGGAAATATTCTGACGACCTTCACGCAGATGCAGGATGATCTCACATCTCCAAACTGGTGTGACAAGACAACCGAGACAGTAATGGTTGCGGGAGTGAACCAGCCCATTAACACTAAGAGAAGATACTCACGTGTGAATACCGCTTACGATAAGATCACATGTGACCCTGACGGAGTTACAGCTTCCAAGGCTTTCGCTCTTTCAGTTGATGCCATCGATACATCTGCCCGACTGAAACAGATCCTTGCTCAGTATAAGACTCTGGACACGGTCAATTCGAGAACGTGCTGTACTCAGAACTGGGTAAGAAGCTTTGCTTCAGATAACGGCGGGGGACATGCCTTCAACCGCACTAAAATGCAGACCGTTGATAAGACCATGTTTAAACACGTCAGCTGGTCTACTCAGAACACTACTCTTGGCATCGTAGATGCTCCTTTCGAATGCGACCCGAATAACTTCACCAATAGTTCATGCGAAGTAAAATCTCTTACTTCCGCTGAGCAGGACAAGTATCTTACTTTCGGTGGCTCACTCGAACTTCTGGGTATTCCACAGGTAGCAGTCATGGCCAACGATCAGGTTTTTAAGCTGGTCGATGATTCTCAGTTAGCGACTCCTCCCGGCACTCCGCTGGATAATTCTACGGATGACGTAGCTGTAGTTGGTGAAGATTTCAACGACGCTGGTCTTAAATATTTCTCTGCCGCTTCAGATAAGTTTGATCCATCCCTCAAGAAAGTATTCTCTGAAAGCGAATTTAACTGCTGTATCCCTTCAGGCCAACAGGTACCGGACGTCACAACTGCGGGACAATGCTGTACAGGTTTTGTGGCAACTTCCGGAGTGAAGAGATGTTGTCTTCCCGACTACACTGATGTGACTGTTTACTTAAATCGTTATGTTTCTTCTGAGGGTCGTGGTCTACCGGATTCAGCTTACGATAAGAAGACCGGGTACATTAAAGATCCGGGTCAGGTTCAGGCATTGGTTGCTTCCAAGAACCTTTGCTGCTCAGGGAAGACAATGACTGGTGTGGCGATCAGCCAGCTTTCAATCCCTCTTCTCAATAACACTTACCCGCTTCCTGCTACTTTAACTTCAACTTCGAAGCGCCTCAACTATCGCACCGATGATGTTGATAATAACGATGAGACTGGCTCAGTAGGTTCTTTCTTTGATGCCGGAGTTCGCTGGAACAATCACGTATACTGTGTTCCTTAAATCCGCGTAAGACTCCAGGCCATGAGTGCCGCAATCACCCAGCGATAGAATGCAAAATACTTAAGTTCGATCCGGCCTATCAGCTTCATGAAGAAGTGAATTGTGATTAGTCCAACAACGAATGCGCTCACGATTCCGATCATTAACACGCCAATGCTGTCTGAATTTCCATGTTTCATGAGATCCGGGATTTCTTTGAAAATCCCGGCGAGAATTATGGGAAGTGATAACAGGAAAGAAAACTGACCGGCATCTTTTCTTCTCATTCCAAAAAACAAAGCGACAGTCAGGGTAATTCCTGAACGTGATACGCCGGGAAATATAGCGAGGGCCTGCGCCATTCCGATTAATCCTGCCAACTTCCACTGCATCCCATTTTCCATGGGGGAATTGAGAAGTCTTTCATTCTTCCGGTTTTTAATATCTGCAAGCCAGAGAAAAAGTCCGAAGACAGACAGGTTAAATACTATGATCCATGGAGTTCTCGCCATCTTTGAAGGAAGAAGAAGACACACAATGAAAAAGATACTCACAAAAGTAGAGAAGATAAAATTTCTGGTAAACCAGCTCGCTTCATTACCTGTTTTCAGATTGATCAGCGAAGGAGTGAGTGTACGGCCGTAGCTAAGAATATCTTTCCTGAAGTAGATGATCACTGCCAACGCAGTCCCTAAATGCATCATGAGATCGAAAACGACACCAGGATCCTGAATATTCATCACATAAGGAAGAAGTGCCAGATGACCACTCGAGCTCACTGGGAGAAATTCTGAAAGTCCCTGGATCAATCCATAGATGACAGCTTCGAACCAGGCCAAAAGGACTCCTTAAACTGTTGGTTGCTCTTCAATACCGAAGAATGACTTACTCTTGCTTTCGAGGGCATTAAATAGGTCAGAAAAATTGCTTTTGAGTTTTGTCTTCACGTCTTCGGGAGCAGGCGTACCTTCGACCGGAGAAGCCTCAGGAGTAGGTTCTCTCAGATGTGTGATTACACCCTGGACGCTTTTCACGGAAAGCTTCCAGATCTCATACTCTGACATGTGACCGGCTTTCATGACTTCAGCTGACTTCTCAAAATAATATCCGTAAAGTGACTGGGCCTTTTGTGATGTGATCAGAGATTTTTCAATATCAGTAGTGAACATGTCGATCACTTCCATTGCCTGAAATGCTTCAACATTTTCCCGCTCTTCAGGAACTCCCCATGCGAGTTCATCAAGAGTAAATTTATAGATCTTATTCCGGAGCTGCTTGATATCAGTCTTGTTATCATAGCTGATGCGATAGATTCTTCCCTCTCCTCTGACAATTGGCATGATCAGATCAAAAGGCTTCTGCTGGTCATAGGTCAGTCTCAGGCAAAGAATTTTACCGAGCTTTATGACATTGATATCGGTGTAATCTTTATATTCAAATAATCCAAGAAGAGATGAACGATAATCCACGATGCTCTTAACAAAAGGAGTTTGCGCCAACATGAAGTCTGGAAGTGTTTCGATTCCGAGACCGAAAGTCATTTCGGTGAAATCAATAACCTGTTTTCCGAACATCTCTTCTTGTTTGACATTATCCGAAACTTTAAAGAACCGATTCATGTTCTGGGCAGAGTAAGCAAAGTTATAAATTTGTGTGTATTTATCATGAAGCATGTAATTGCCATGAAGGCCAATTTTCAGAAGTTCCTTCATATCAAATTTTTTAAAGAGATCGATTGTGACAGTCCTCTCACCTTCACGGTGAAAGATCTCCAGACTCGCATTCATATTAAGCTTGGATTTCTCACCTTTAAATTTGAATGAAGGAATGAGGGAAATCTGTTGAGGATCATAAGAAAGGGTCATGCCAAGGTGACGGCTTCCTTCCGATTTTTTTTGCACAACCGCAGGTGTTCCGGCTTCGGATTCTGCCACAGGAGCTTTTACTCGTTTGGAAATCACAGTGCTGAATGGAATTGGTTCAACCAACTCAAGCCCGATCATCATGGGAGAGATCAGAATAATAACGAGAAGAAGTGGGATATAAAACACTATCCCGACGAATGTCATTACTCGGGAACCTACATACGTATTCGTGAAAGTGATAAATTCTTTAAATGTTCTTTTTGAGGCAAGTGAAGGCAGGTCGAAAATCAGGAAAGGCCACGTAATCATACCAATGATCACTCTGAGCATGCCGCCAATCCGTGCCCAGATTCTGTTGAAGTTCGCATGAATACCAAAGAGTAACTCTGAAATACTGACACCGAATATGACTGTCGTTACAAGACGTATAAGGAAGAATACCTGGATCAAAGGAAGAACCGGCACCAGTTCATTTACGATGAGGTAAACTTCTTTGGCAATGTCTGAAAATTGTCCGGCATCTTCCGAAATCATTTGCCACAGATTGGCCCATTCAAAATCGAGAGTTTCGGCGATAAGGCTTGGAACGGAGTTAAGGAAATTCCTGAAATCATCAAATGGAAGGAAAATGACAATCACTATATATGAAAGTAGTAAGTCACCAGTCAGGGCGAAAACCCTCACCAGGCTGTTAGTTGCATCGTAGGAAGGGAGTGTGAAATTGAATCGGGATTTCTTCTTTGCCTTAAAATCTGATAAAGGTTGAGATGGCTTTCCTTTACCCATATACAACTTGCTTTTGGTTACTGTTTTTTCTAATTCAGGCTGTTCTTCCACTTCATCTTCTTCAGTTTCCACGTCTTCTTCCTCGTCTTCTTCCTCAGCTTCTTCGTCGAGATGATCAATGCCGGGTGGAGAGAAGCTGGTATTGTCTACAGCGGTTGTCTTAATTCCGAGCTTAACTTCAAGATCACCCACGGTGATTTTATCTGTGTCTTCGAGAATAATGAATTTACCGGCAGGGATTTTGGTTCCGTTAACAAATGTTCCGCTCACTGATCCATGGTCGATAATGGAAATAACTTCTTCCTGTAAAAGGATGGAAGCATGACGTGGGCTTACAGAAGGATCGG
>JAYVHR010000349.1:0-5625 GCA_043771075.1 Bacteriovoracaceae bacterium | reverse complement strand
TGGCAAAGACCGTCAGAAGATTTGCGACTGAAACGAGTGGCGAAGATCTGAAGTTTTTCTTCATCGGAAAGAAAGTCCGCGATCTCATTTCGAAAGAAGTGAATGCCGGAAAGACTTTCACGTTTACGAAAGCAGAACCAACTTACGAAGAAGTCCGTAAAGTTGCTGATGAACTTGGACAAATGTTTTTGGGCGGAGAAGTGGGGAAAGTGTACATTGCGTACAATTCATTCATTTCTGCGATCGCATTTGACTCGAAAGTCAGACAGCTTCTTCCGATGCAGGTTTCCGCTCACGACAAGGAAACGATCAAGACGAAATATCCTTACGATTTCAAGTATGAGCCAGGAGCAAATGAAATCCTGGATACTTTGGTGCCGGAAGTTTATCTCACGACGGTCTACACTTGTGTTCTCGATGCCATTGCTTCCGAGCATGGCTCTCGTATGAACGCGATGGAAAATGCCTCGAAGAACAGTAAAGAAGTGATTAAAAAGTTATCTCTTAAAATGAATAAGATGAGACAGGCCCGTATTACAACCGAGTTGATCGAGGTTGTGTCCGGTGCTGAATCTCTCAACGGTTAAGGAGCCATTCAAATGGAACAAAATACAGGCGTTATTCGTCAGGTGTTGGGTCCGGTAATCGACGTTGAGTTTCCTAGTGGAAAACTCCCGGCGCTTTACAACGCACTCAAGATCACAAACAAGACTATGCCCGGCGGAGAGGGAAACCTCACTGTTGAAGTCGCATCTCACCTTGGTAACAACATCGTTCGAACAATCGCGATGGATGCTACTGAAGGTCTGGCACGCGGTCAGAAAGTGACTGATACCGGAACGCAGATTCAGGCACCGGTTGGACGTGAGTGTCTCGGACGTATCATCAACGTTATCGGCGAGCCGGTTGATGAAGCGGGCCCGATCGGAAACAAAAAAACTTATTCTATTCACCGTGAAGCTCCTAAGTTTGCTCACCAGTCGACTAAGAAAGAGCCATTCTTCACAGGTATTAAAGTTATCGATCTTCTCGCTCCTTATCTTAAGGGTGGAAAGATTGGTCTCTTCGGTGGAGCAGGTGTTGGTAAGACAGTTTTGATTATGGAACTTATTAACAACATCGCTACTCAACACGGAGGATTCTCAGTGTTCGCGGGTGTGGGTGAGCGTACTCGTGAAGGGAACGATCTCTGGCACGAAATGAAGGACTCCGGAGTTCTTGCAAAAACAGCTCTGTGCTACGGCCAGATGAACGAGCCACCTGGAGCACGTGCACGTGTTGCTCTTACTGGTCTTTCTATTGCTGAATATTTCCGTGATGAAGAGAAGCAAGACGTTCTCTTCTTCGTTGATAACATCTTCCGCTTTACTCAGGCGGGTTCAGAAGTTTCTGCCCTTCTCGGCCGTATTCCATCTGCGGTGGGATATCAGCCGACTCTCGGTACAGAAATGGGGGCCATGCAAGAGCGTATTACGTCGACAAAAGACGGATCAATTACATCAATCCAGGCCGTTTACGTTCCTGCGGATGACTATACCGATCCAGCTCCTGCGACAACGTTTGCTCACCTGGATGCAACGACAGAACTTTCTCGTTCGATTGCCGAGCTTGGAATTTATCCAGCCGTGGATCCACTCACTTCTTCTTCAACGATTCTTTCTGCGGAAATTATGGGCGAAGATCACTATTCAACTGCACGTGCTGTTCAGTCAGTACTTCAGAAGTATAAAGAGCTTCAGGACATCATTGCCATTCTTGGTATGGATGAACTTTCGGAAGAAGATAAGAAACTCGTGGCACGTGCCCGTAAGATTCAGAAGTTCCTTTCTCAGCCGTTCTTCGTTGCTGAGCAGTTCACTGGTATCCCGGGTCAGTTCGTGAAAATCGAAGACACGATCAAAGGGTTTAAGGCAATTCTCGCTGGTGAAGTAGATCACCTTCCAGAGCAAGCCTTCTACCTCGTTGGTGGTATCGAGATGGTTCAGGATAAAGCTAAGAAACTTTCTGAAGGGAAGTAATTATGGCATCAGCCTTTAAACTCAATCTCTACACTCCGAAAGGAGTAGTGGTGAGAGACCTTGAGTGTAACGACATCGTGATCCCAACTGTTCGCGGGGAAATTAACATTCTCCCTGAGCACACTCATATCCTTACGGAATTGAGCACGGGGGTTCTGACGGCGAAAACTCCGATGGGAACACGGCATTTTTCGGTGACTGCGGGACTCTGCCGCGTTCTTGCTGATACCGTAACCATCCTCTCCTTCACGTCTGAAAAGGCGGAAGATGTGGATATGGAACGGGCGAAGTCGGCCAAGGCGAAGGCCACGGACCGTCTTTCGGGCAAGGAAAGTCTCACAGATGTTGATCTTCTGAAGTTCCGCCGTAAGCTCGAGAGAGCTGAAATGCGGTTAAGAGCTGCAAACCTACGCTAGTCTGCTTAGGGGCCCTTTCGAGGGCCCCTTTTTTTGTAACTTTTTCAATACCTCACCAACAAATTTTAATCGCCCTATAATCGCAACCTATCCAGAGGTAATTATGAAAACGCTTATTTTTCTCTCGTTACTTTCAATCAATGCTTTCGCAGCACCAGTTAAGACCTGCTCGACATTTCTTTCTATGCCGGGTGAACCATCAATCCCTTCAAAATTTGAAATGATGGCAAATGGCGTGGCTGTTGTTACCCAGAAAATTGAAGGCGAGACTAGTTCGTACGAAGACAAGTACGTAGTGGAAGTAAACACTGTGAGAGAAGGTCTCACGGAAGCGACAGAGATCGAAGGTCTCAACAATGCTGAGAGGCTTATCGTTCATGCGATGACTCTGGAAAATGATCCGGTCTTTGAAGGGAAACTGCGGACCGGGGTAAAACTAAAAAAAATCAGCTCGGCCACGGTCTATACTATCGGTGAAGTCACCAACATGGGCGGAACAGCGGTCGTTGAAGCGAGTGATAAGAACGGAAAGGCACTCGGATCATTCCTTGGTGGATTCCTTATCAGCTCTTGCAAGTAATTGGTCCTATGGGGGCATGCCTACTCATGAGTAGCCAGCCTTGGCTAATCAAATAACAACAATCCACACAAGACTTCTGCGACTCGGAGAACGAACTGATTTAAAATAATCAGTACATGTCACTCTTGTTGTCACGGATGATAACCTCTTTCACGCTCGTTTCATGCCTCGTAGTAGGTGTGGCCGGCATGCGTGTTCTGAACTCTGCGGACGTTGAAGTTTCTGTCGATTCTTCTTATCTATCTCTCCTCGAAAACTCATCTCCGGTTAAAGCAGAATTCGTCGCGGTGTCGGCTCCTGAAATCGACTTTAAAGAAATAAAAATTCCGGTTGAAAGAAAAGTGATCACTCAGAAATTTATCGCCATCAAAAAACCAGCAGCAGTGAAATCTCCCGAACTGAATATCATCGAAGTGGCGAAGAGCGAGCTGCCTTTTGGCGAGCCGGTAAAATTAAATCCCATCCAGTTTGATGGCAAACTTCTTAGCAACTTGGTTGCTCTATATGATGCACTTCCGGTTGAAGAAAAAGTTCTCGTTGCTGAAGAAAAAATAGAATTGAAAGTTGATGAAGTAAAAACGGTTCAATCTTCAGAGAAATCAGCAGATGTGGAGCCGGAATTTTTTGAATACGAAGCCCGGCCTAAGACGGAAGCGACTTCGGCAGAAGTGGCGGCGGCTGCTGTTCCGGTGAAAGACACAACAATTGAAAATGTTCAGATCACGGTTCAGGATATTCAAACAGCTGCGGTTCCGGCCAAGTCCGAGACTAAAGTTGCCCAAGACGTGAACCTGATTGCCTTTGACTACTCAGGTCTCAAGCAGGATCTCCGGGATAATAAAGTCCCGACCGTGAGTGCGGTGACTACTCACCCACGAAGAGTTGGAAAACCATCGGTTAATCCCGTGCGTGCTCCAGATGTTCAGGAAGAAGAACGAGAAGAGAAGTCTCTTGCTCCCAAGTTTCAGTCACAAATGACTATTCAGGGAGTGGCCACAGATCTCAAGACTTCAGGCCCCCTTCTTGGATTTGAAGTGCGCTTCCAGGACAATCTGGAAGTCATGGAAGACTATGGCGATGGCGAAATCACAACTACTGTTAATATGGCCCGCAACAAGATGACCCGTTCAACAGTCCTTTTGAAAAGAGGATTTGCTCCCACTAATACGGATGTGATTTTTGAAGACGGTGCCGGCAGTGTTTCTATTCCGGTTCTTTCACAGGAACTTTTTGATGACCTGATGCTTGCTCACGAAAACGACGGTGCTATCGGCGCAGTCCTGGTCGAGCTTGATGACAGTACTGAAATTGCAAAGCTTGATGTTCCGTTTGGTAAAGTCATCACTCTTGATGGAGACATGAGAGAAACGAGCAGTGAAGATTTCCGCTATCAGCTTTTCGTTGGTGTGAAGGCCGGCAATGCGATTCTCTCTTATACCCACGGTAACGAAGTCACGCATAAGATTATTCACATCCATGAACGTGAAGTTAGTTATGAAGCTAATTATTTCGAGAAGACAAACATCGATCAGGTAAGTCTCTATCAGGAAGACCTTCTTTCCCGTGAGAAATCACCGCTGGTAACTGCTTCTGAAAACGTAAAAGTTTTTGCAAAGAATATTCAGGGTGAAAAGCTGAATCAGAATACTTACCGGATTGAGTTCGGCAAGTCGCTACTAGGTGCCAGAAACTATCTGGAATTAACTCATGAAGCAGAGCCATTGTTCGTGGGGACCAAGGACGAAACAAAAATTTCAGTACCGTCTGAAAGCTTTATCCGTCACGTATTGGGATCATTACCGGAAAGCAAGCTTGGAAATCGCTGTGCTATTCAGGTGAATATGAAGAAAAAGGTTTCTGATGTCGCAGTCGCAGCAGAGTCTGTTGGCGAAAGCCTGATGGTTAATACGCAGTACCTCGATGCTGATGGAAAGTTTTATGAATCTGTCAGCGAGAAAACGCGAAAGATTGTGGTCTTTGGTGAGAACCAGGGAGCGGATTCACAGGACATGAATGGCAAAGTGAATCTGAAAATAACATATCTTGATGGAAGCGTGGATTTCCTCGGCACTTTCTGTTCGCCGAATACTTATCTCGTCGAACAACTCTGATTTCTCACTAACATCACCCAATCTTTTGGCTTTTTCTTGAATATGGTTTTTTCATCGAGCGTATAGAACTTGGCTGCCGGCAGGCGGCCTTTGGTTGTGATCAGCGTGCCTTTGGAGTAGATCTTCTTAAAGTCACGGATATGGTCATTGTAGAAAGAAATTTCATCGAGCTGAAGCGCGCCAACTTCTTTATCAATTCTCATCGGACATTTGGTTACAGCAAAGACAAGATTCTTGTCAGCGTCTTCACGTTCCGACTGATGGATGCCCGGAAATAGTTCGTCTTCATAGGCCATGACATGGGCAAGTGCGAGGAATTCCGCATAAAAGTTTTTCGAGGCAAAGCCGAAAGAGGAAGATGAGCTATGACGGATAATATCCTCGAGATCAATGTCCTGAATGGAAGCGAGTTTTCGGCGCGATTTCAATAAGTGCTTGGTTCCCGAATTATAAGACGTCACAGTGAGATCCCACTTCTTCATGATCCGGAAATTTTCTTT
>JAYVHR010000348.1:0-13297 GCA_043771075.1 Bacteriovoracaceae bacterium | reverse complement strand
AGGCGATTATGCCGATGGTGAATAACAGAAAGCTTATCAAGTATCTTCCGGATGCCGCTCATCCCGATAAAGGCCCGACCGTTTGGGCCGACTCGCGGGTCGTACTTTTTGCTCCCTGGTTCGCAGGTCCCCAGGGACTTCGCTTCCAGACGCTCGCGCATGAAGTGGGTCATGTCATTAATTACGCTTTACCGCCTCAAAAATCGAGCGAGTTCAATTCTCTCAGTTCATGGGTCAAAGTCGGGGATAAGTGGGAATTTGATTCGATCGGCGCCTGCATGCCTTCACGATATGCCATGGTGAGCCCGATGGAAGATTTCGCCGAATCTGCTTCGGCCTATCGTTATAACGGTAAGGCCCTGCTGGCCCAATGTCCGGCCAAGTATAACTTTCTCAGAGATAACGCCTTTGCCGGAGTCGAATACCGCGAAGAATCCCAGTGCTCCGGTAAGTAATTCAACAAATTTTCTAAGCTACCGATAAAAGGGTCATGAAACTCTTGATAGTCATTTCCGTTTTCTGGACGATGAATGCCTTCGCAATGAAGTGCGACTGCGAAGTCCGCGTCTTTTCTCCCATGACCGGATCCAATCAGATGGATTCCACACCGCTGAAAATTTATACTCTCGAAACTTACGATTCTTATCGCGTGAAAAATCAGTTACGTTGCCGTGATTTGTGCCTGAAAACTTTTGAAGAAGATCTTCCGACGGAAAGAATGACTGCCCTGCTCCTTCTTCATTCGGCAAGAATCATCCGGGAAGGACTGCAAGGATATAACTGCACGGGACTGACGAATCTCAAATATCCCGTGCGTGTGAAAGCGAGCCTGGGAAAACTCAATCTCGGAAACGTCGCAGACCAGGTCTACTCAGTAAATCATGAAGAGCAATGTTTTTAGATTACCGGATATCCTGATTCCATCCACTGATCCATTCCGGCGTCATTGATACAAACCAGATTCGAGAGACCTGCGTTTGAGAGAATTTCGAACGCCGTTTTCGCTCTTCCTCCGCGTTTACAGTGGATATAGATCGTTGAATAGTTCCGGAGATCATCCACAAAACCAGCGACCTGATCGACGGGAATATTGCGGGCATTCTCAATATGGCCGGCCTGAAACTCATCCGGGCGGCGGACATCAAGAATCACCTCATCCTTCTTCAATGATTTGTGCAGGTTATAGAATTCGTTTAACGCCATCATCTTATTTGACATAAATGGTCTCCTTGAGCTGAAAAAAGTCAAATTCATCATACAAAGACCGATAAGAAACAGGAAGGGGAACTATGCTCTACGCCTTTTTCCTGATTATCGCCATTGTCTATAACTGGAGAAAATTCCGCCGTGAGCGGACGAGCTTCCTGTCGTCATTGATTGATGCTACCGACAGTAAGCATCGTGAAATGATTCTCTCTCACCATTTTTATATTTTTGTTTTCGAAGCATTCCTTTCCTTCGTCGTGGCGCATTTTATTTCTGAGCGCGCATTCGCTATCGGCCTCATCGAACTGGGAATGGTTTATCTCCTTTTACTGTTTGCCGGTTTCTGGCTCTATCAGTTTTTCATCCGCTATGTTGAGAAACAGACAAACCTTTCACTTCTCGAATCATTCCAGCGTCAGCTGATTCAGGAAGTCCGGGTGAATTTTGCTATCATCCTTCTTCCCATTTTTATTTATTCCGTCATCAACATGACTTTCCAGGACGGAGTTTACGAAGAGTGGGGATCTCTATGGTTCATCGGATTGGTTTTCAACATCATCTTCGTTTCCGTCCTCACAATCACCTGCTCAGTCATCATCATGCTGAGACTGATTCCTAACCGCGAGATCTCAGAACCGGAATATCTCGACATTATCAACAAGAGACTTCACGACATTGAGATGCCGAATCTTCGCGTCCGCTGGATCGAAACAGATATCAAGAATGCCTTTGTCGTAGGATTAAAACTCCTGCGGTTCTCGAACCAGACTATGTTCATCGGAAGAAAACTCCGCACGACTCTGACTCTGGCCGAATTCGATGCCGTGATTGCCCATGAACTTGCTCACGTGGCCAACCGTCACATCCATAAGCGTGTCATCGATCTCATCAAGAATCTTCTTTCCAGTCTCATCGGTGTGGGACTGATCATGCTCCTTCTGATTGCCTTCTCTCTTCTATATTGGGGAGAGGATGCTTCTTTCCACGCCGGGATGACGGCATCGATGGTTTTCATTTCGTGTTTTGCCTGGGTGATTTTCAACTACGCCCTTCTTTTTGATACCATCCGCTCTCATGAATACGAGGCAGATGCCTATGCCGTCATGAAACTCGGTGCAGACTTTGAAGCAATGAAGTCGGCATTGAAAAAACTTTCTGCTCCGGAAGAAATGCCGGAATACCTGAAAGGGAAGATCAAGTCCCAGCAGAAGAAAAATTTCTTCCAGAAACATTTCTCGACACATCCGGATCTTGATTCACGCATCGATCTTCTCGAGAGGAAACTGGCCTTCGGATTGCCGTTCAATCATTATGTTTCTCCCGCTAAGAAGTTCCGGGGGAGAATTGGTTCTTTCATGACGTGGAAAGTTCTGGTTCCGGGCTTCACCGCTTTCATGGTGATAACTGGCTATTACATCAATGGATATCGGGAAGCCAATAAGGTCCTGAGCTTCATTCAGAAATCCAGTCGTGAACAGATAGTGAGAAGAGATATTGCATCCTTCATCAATTCGCGTCCGACTCCACTCAGTCCAAGTCTCATGTTCTTCATTGTGAAGAAACAGGACGAAGCACTGATTGATCACTTCCTGAATAAAGGCGCAGACAAAGGCCGGACACTTGTCTACGTCTCGCAGACAAAAAACCTGAATCTCCTCAGGAAATACTACGGTCTTCTGAAAGATCAGATCTCGGATGAAGAGTATTTCATGGTGTTGAAAAAGACAGCGGAGATGAATGATACCGATGGTTACAGGTATCTCGTGAACGCTGATAAATTCGAAGGTCTCGATTCAGCTTCCAAGCAGAACATTGCCCGCATGCACAGCAAGGCGATCCGGAATCGTGCTCCGGCATCGCTCAATCAGAAAAAGAAATAAGAGATTTTTTTTAGATCCAGTTAACGTCGTAGATGGCGTCGGCCTTGAGCTCATCAGAGTTTGACTGTAGCTCAATCGTGTTCCCGGCATCGATGATCATGATCGTTTGCCCGTCAGTGATATTTCCGACATCGGCACCGTTCTGATCGACACATTTATCAATCGGCATGGAAGCATCAGTTGCTCCCTTATAAATACATTTCACATCGTAAGTTTCAGGGTCGTCTGCGCGGATGTTGTAGATGATGGTAGCGATTTTCCCGAGAGCATTGTTTGAGCGGACTCTTAAACGATCGGGAAGAAGGTACTGTCCTGAGCGCTGGGGAATATAACTTTGGAGTTTTTTCTCAATGGCGAGGATCAGAGTGGGTGAAGGTTCCTGGTTCTGTACCAAAGGATTGATCTTCGTTTCTGATTCAGTCATCTTCTTTCCACAGCTCATCATGAAGATGAGAGAGAAAAAGGGACAGAGTTTTTTCGACAGTGCGAGCATAATCCTTCCTTGGAGATGCCTAGAGTAATTGTACCGTGACTACCTATCGGCGCCGGAAGCCCCCCTCTGAAAGGATTTTAAAACCCTGATTTTTAACGCTCCTCATAGGCAGAATTTGCTGGACCCAGAACGGGACCACTGTGGGAATCAAGCACTTACCCGGAAAGCGAAAATATTTTCTCCCGGGCAACCTTGACACTCACCCATTCGGGCATACATTGTGATGACACAAAAATAGACCTTAAATACCTGACTGTCGCACAGCGCTAACTATCTTTTCTTAGGAGGAAAATATGGAACTGAGACCATTAAATGACCGGGTTGTTGTTAAGAGAATCGAAGAAGAAACAAAAACTGCAGGCGGAATCATCATTCCTGATAATCACAAAGAAAAACCATCTCAAGGCAAAATCGTTGCTGTCGGGAAAGGTCATCGCCTTGCTAACGGAGAAGTGAAAGCTCTCGAACTCAAAGTCGGGGATACAGTTCTTTTCGGAAAGTGGAATCAAGGGGCGGAAGTTAAAGTTGCAGGCGAAACGCTTCTCATCATGAAAGAAGATGAGATCCTCGGTGTTCTTCAATAAATAAAACTCAATTCCATTTGGAGGAATTCATATGTCAGCTAAAGAATTAAAGTACTCTGAAAACGCTCGCGCTTCTATCCTTGCCGGTGTGAACACTCTTGCGAACGCAGTAAAAGTCACTCTCGGTCCTAAGGGCCGTAACGTTGTTATCCAGAAATCTTTCGGCGCTCCTGCTATCACTAAAGATGGCGTGACTGTTGCTAAGGAAATCGAACTCGAAAATGCGTTCGAGAACATGGGCGCTCAGCTCGTGAAAGAAGTAGCTCAGAAAACAAATGAAGATGCTGGTGACGGTACAACGACTGCCACAGTTCTCGCTCAGGCGATCTACCGCGAAGGTGTTAAGCTCGTAGCTGCCGGCCATAACCCTATGGACCTCAAGCGCGGAGTTGATCTCGCGACTGCTAAAATCATTGAAAAACTCAAGTCTATGTCGAAGAAAATCGACACAGCTGAAGAAATCGCAAACGTTGGTACAATTTCTGCCAACAACGATTTCGAAATCGGGAAACTTCTTTCTGAAGCAATGTCGAAAGTTGGTAAAGAAGGCGTCATCACGATTGAAGAATCTAAGACTGCTGAAACTTCTCTCGAAGTTGTAGAAGGCATGCAGTTTGACCGTGGATATGTTTCTCCCTACTTCGTGACAAACACTGAGAAAATGGAAGCATCTTTCGAAAACCCTTATATCCTCATCACTGACAAGAAAATCTCTTCTATGAAAGAGCTTCTTCCTACTCTTGAGAAAGTGGTTCAGACTTCGCGTCCACTCGTTATCATCGCTGAAGATATCGAAGGTGAAGCACTCACTACTCTCGTAGTAAACAAACTTCGCGGTTCTCTCAACGTTGCGGCCGTTAAAGCTCCGGGCTTCGGTGACCGTCGTAAAGAAATGCTGAAAGACCTTGCGACTCTCACTGGTGGTCAGCTGATTTCTGAAGAGCTCGGCATGAGCCTTGAGACAGTTACTCTGAAAGATCTCGGTACTTGTAAAAAAATCAATATCGACAAAGAAAACACCATGATCGTTGATGGTGCCGGTAACAAGAAAGACGTGGAAGCACGTGTTGCCGCTATCCGCGCTCAGATCGCTGATACAACTTCAGACTACGACAAAGAAAAACTTCAGGAACGTCTGGCGAAACTCGCTGGCGGTGTTGCAGTCATTAAAGTCGGAGCTCCGACTGAGTCAGAGATGAAAGAGAAGAAAGATCGCGTTGAAGATGCGCTCAATGCTACTCGCGCTGCTGTAGAAGAAGGTATCATCGTTGGTGGTGGTGCAGCTCTTCTTCACGCTGTGATGGCGCTTGAAGGTCTCAAAGGTGCTAACGAAGAACAGACTGCGGGTATCAAAATTATCCGTCGCGCTATTGAAGAGCCGATCCGCCAGATCGCGTTCAACGCTGGTGTTGATGGTTCAGTTGTTATCAACAAGATCCAGGAATCTAAGAATGCTAACTGGGGTTACAACGCCCGCGACGATAAATTCGAAGACCTAGTTAAAGCAGGGATTATCGATCCAACTAAAGTAACTCGTTCTGCTCTTCAGAACGCTGCTTCAGTTGCCGGTATGATGCTGACGACTGAAACTATGATCGCTGATCTCCCTAAGAGAGATGACGGTCATGGCGGCGGCGGCGGCGGTGGAATGGGCGGCATGGGTGGAATGGGCGGCATGGGCGGCATGATGTAATCCGTTCCCGATAAACAGTTCTTAATAGAGGGGCTCCGAAAGGGGCCCTTTTTTTTGGAAAAAAATGCCGGTGTCATAAGGCCTCCCGTGACAGAAGCATGGGGCCAGCTCGCTCCTGAGAAAAATCCTTCTTTTATAATGTTGAGTTACCTTTCGCACCTAACTAGATTACTCCTGTTAGTAAAAAAGAGAGTTTACGCTCTCGAGTGGTTGGCACTAGCCATGCAATCATACGGATAACAAAAGCTGAGAAAGGATTCACAGCTTGAGTATCCGAAGCCAGGGAGTTGGCAATGAGAACAGCGCTTTTACTGTCTCTAGTATTTTTCTCGATTAATGTTTGGTCCACGGTCACGGTTGATCAGATGGACTGTCCGACACAGTTCGAGGGCAAGGTTAAGGAAATCATGGATGAAGTTGGACCATCAAATCCTCTCTCCACCCAAAAAGTGATTTTCGATAACCAGGCGACACTCAAAGGGAACGCAGGGGACGTAGTTACTCTTGATGTTTTAAAGCACGGTCCTTTCGAAATCAAAGCAGGTGAGGATTACCTGGTTCAGATGAGAGGGGAGAAACTTTGCTGGATAGAGAAGATCTGAAACATTTTTCAGGATGAAAAATCGTATGTGGATGAAATTTATTCTCTGCCTTCTGCTCACAACACCTGCCTGGGGTTACAAGCTGACTCAGGATTTCGCGAATGGGTTTTACTGGCAAAGACTCCCGATCAATATCACTGTGGTTGAGTCTGATGCCACATTGAAATCAAAACTCGAATACCTTTCCCGCATGGCCGTTCAGGACTGGGAGAATTCTTCCGGCCTCAATCTCTGGGACACGAGTAATGCAAGTACGAGCAACATCATCCGTTGGTCAAAAAACTTTGCTGCCGAAACAAACATGGATCCGGCCTCTGTACTCGCCGTAGCGATCCGTTATACGAACGGTCCGTATTTCGCGAAGACGGAAATAATCATTAACGGAAACCATATCTATAATCAGCAGAACAATTATCTCCTGACCACGATTACCCACGAACTTGGTCACACCATGGGAATTGATCACTCTGACTTCGGTGATGCAGTCATGGCCCCATCTCTTCAGCTGAATTCAAGCGGAGTCAGGCAGGATGATGTGAGAGCAGTAGATGATGCTGTATCTCAAACGGTCCATCGCCAGGAAACAGGTTATGTTTCACCCCTGGCCTACTCAAACGAAGAAGAGAGTTCTTCACCTCTATCCTGCGGAACGGTAGCAGTATCGACAACCGCGGGCCCTATCAATGGACTTCTGTCCCTCGGAACAGGAATCCTGATCGGATTTGTCAGACGAATCCGAAAATGGATTAAGAACCTTTTCTAAATGCCGAAACGGGGGGTATGGAAAAACACCAGCCCTTTATTTTCTTTCTCACTTTAGACGGCAGACTTCCGGAACAATATTATTTGTTCGACCGGATCTTTAAAGAATCAGATTACATTCTTGTTCCGGTTCGTGTTGATCAGCTCCAGCAACTGGTGGCCTCAACTGAACAAACTCACGTGATGGTGATCAGCTGCGTTTCCAGTTTCCGCGAATATCGCCTGTTCAATGAAAAGGTGAGAGGGATTCTGAAATACGTCCTGAAATCGCGCCGTCTCACTTTCTTTGAATTATCAAGTTTTTCCCGTCTCAACGATTCACGCAATTACAGTCTTTCTAAGAATTATTATTTCATCAAGAATCCGGTTGATGCCCGTGAGTTATCTGAGAGGATGATTGCTTTTCACGAGGCAAAATCCGAGAAAAGTCAGATCTGGCCGGGTGGACATAAATCCATGATTGCCGGAGCCGCATGAAAAGTAAGCACGACGAACGGACCCAACGGGTTCTCCTTCTTATAAAGATTGATGCCAACAATCTCTTCACCCGCATCAAAGACCGCAAGTCAGAATATCTCGAGATCTTTGCCTTGAGACGAACGCGCGCGCACTTCCCGAAAATTTTTAATAATCGTTACGATACAACTTCCATCATGGATCTTTCTCACTGTGGAGCAGAACTGATCACTCTTCTGGATGAGTACTATTCCAAAGCCGAAGAAATGAGCTGGTATTTGTTTTACACTGAAGACATGCCGGGAACAGTGGAAGCGTATATTGACCGCAGAATCAAGAAAATGGGCAAGCTCCTCGATACTCTGAACATTTTCCTCAGTACCGAACTCGGTGTGGATGAAAATCCGGATATCCCAGAACCCAGCCCCGCCTATTTTTATGATGAAGCTTCTGAAGAGCTCTTTCCAGAAACTCCTGAGGATGATACTTCTACTCAGGAATCATGAAATTTTTAACAGCACTCATCCTTATTCTGGTCTCTGGTATTTCGCTCGCACGCGACCCGATTTCGGGTAACCGTTACCAGCAACTTTCAGGAATGAAGATCCAGGGTGATGCGAAAGACCAGTGGGACAAACGCTACTCGCGTCCTTCATTCGTTTTCGGGAAATCGCCGGTGAGATTCCTCGCGGAAAATTATCAGTATATTCCTTTTGAAGGAACCGTCCTTGATATGGGAATGGGCGAAGGCCGGAACGCAGTTTTCCTTGCGCAGAAAGGCTATCGTGTCACAGGGATTGATATCAGTTCCGTTGCGGTGAAGAAGGCCTACATGCTGGCCGAGGAATTTGGCGTTAAGTTCAAGGGTGTCGTGGCGTCGCTCAATGAATATAAGATTGCTCCCGGTTCTTTCGACGCAATTGCGTGCTTCTACTATGTCGATCGCTCGCTCATCGAGAAAATGAAGACCTGGTTGAAGCCCGGCGGAATTCTGATTTATGAAGCTTATACCGTCCGCGAAGTGAAAACGAAGAAGGCCCCTGAGTACAATCCGGATTATTATCTGAAAGAGCAGGAGCTCCTGCACATGTTCTCCGGAATGCGCGTTCTGAAATACGAAGAGCCGATGCATGAAAAAGAGTTTCGCTCAAGTATTATCCTGATGAAAGAATAATCCCACCTCTTTCCTTCCCAAAAAAACATCCTCTGGCATAATAAAATCAATGTCTAAGTTGTTCATTTGTCTTTTGATTTTAGTCGTAATGGAAGCCTTTGCGGCCGGACCTCTTCCGTCACCGGAAGATGAGAACGCGCGATTTTTTTCAGGCCGCGTGTCCCGGTCAAACTCTGTCGCGAAACTTATCCGCATCCGGACCGATTTCGCCAACATCAAATTTCTAAATCGCAGTGACCGGATCGATTTCTGGAATGAGTCTTATCCCGCATTCCGTTGCCGCGGCTTCGTGGAAGGAAGAACGAATGATTACTTCCTGATTAAAATTCCCGATTTTGAATCCTGTCTCCGCTCAGTTCATTTTACGACCGGCTCCTATCTTCACTTTGAAAGTGCCGATCTCAACCAGTCGGTCAGTCTCGCCAAAGATGTTGTCGGCATTCTCCACAAGAAGAGACTTGCGATGCAGGCAAAGAAAAGCCGCCACCAGCGTGATCTTGACGGTCACGTAGACAGAGTCGATGTGGTGAACAAGCGCTACGAAATTCTCCGGCAGAAACTTGAAATCGAATGGCAAAAAGAACTTTCTTCTCTCGAGGAAGATAAGTCCCGCACTTATGCTGAGTTCAAGAACGCAGAAGCGAGACTTAACGAAATCGATACCAAGCTCGAAGCTTACCGGATCGAAGACCACAATCTGAAGCTCGACCGCTGGTCGCTGGATCCCGCTCTCTACATCAGAAAATAAATTTAAGGAGTCCGCATGTCACATAAGGTTTTTAACCTCGCTCTAATTGTTTTAGTCCTGGGCCTTGCCGGATGTAATAAGAATTCGGGAAAATCAGGCAAGTCGATCTACTACAATATCGGCGTAGAGCCTGCGACATTGAACCCTCTGGCCTCAGGAGATGTTTCCGCATCGTCAGTTCAGGGTTACATCTTTGAAAGCCTTCTCTCCCGCGATCTCGATTCTTATGAGTGGAAGCCCTCCCTCGCTACAGAATGGACTATCTCACCAGATAAGAAGACATACATATTCAAGTTACGGCAAAACGTTAATTGGCATGATGGAAAACCTTTTACTGCTCACGATGTAAAGTATTCCTATGACGTGATTTACACTGACGACTATAAAGCTGTGCAGATCCGTTCTTATTACGATGCTGTAAAATCGGTAACTGTCGTAGATGACTACACTGTGAAGTTTGAAGTGAAGGACGATTACTTTCTTAACTTTGACGTTTGCGCGGGAATCGAAGTTCTTCCGAAGCATTTCTACTCAAACCAGGCGAAGAAAAAAGAATTTGGTAAAAAGCTCATCGGCACCGGCCCTTATATGTTCACCAAGTACGACAAAGGTCAGAAAATTATTCTCGTAAAAAACCCTGACTGGTGGGGAACGACAGATGCTGTCGAAAAAGAAACGAATACTATTCCTAAAGTAGTTTTACGTTTTTCTTCGGAAGAAAACGTCAGCCTCGAACTTCTTAAAAAAGGTGATATTGATTTCCTTGCTCTCAGGCCGGAAGGGTTTGAGAAGAAAACAGTCGGTAAAATCTGGGAAGATAAAATTGTAAAAGTTAAAACAGAAAACAAAACCCCCAAAGGATATAACTTCATAGCCTGGAATCAGAAACACCCGATCCTGAAAGATCGCGAAGTGCGGAAGGCCCTTGCCATGCTACTCAACCGGCCGCTCATGCAGGAGAAATTTGAGTACAACCTTTCGGAACCTGCGACTGGGCCGATTTACGTTCAGTCGGATTACGCGAACCATGAAACAAAGCCGGTTCCCTATGATACCTCTGAGGCACTAAAGATTCTTTCCGCTGCCGGATGGAAAGATACAGACAAAGATGGAACGCTCGATAAAGTGATCGATGGAAAGAAAATTCAGTTTTCGATCACTATTCTGGAACCTGCTCAGGACTTCATGAAGTACCTCACAGTTTACAAAGAAGATGCCAGCAAAGTCGGAGTCGATATTCAAATCAAGAACGTCGAATGGAACTCTTTTGTGTCACTATTAGATACAAAGAAATTCGAGGCCGTCCGGCTCGCTTGGGGCGGCGGTGGAGTTGAGATTGATCTGAAACAGATCTGGCATTCCAGTTCAAGTGTCGGAGCGGGTTCAAATTTTATCAGCTATTCAAATCCAGAAGTGGACAAGCTCATCGATCAGGCCCGGAAGCTTTACTCCAAGGAAGAAAGAATTCCACTTCTTCAAAAGGCCCATTCTTTAATCGCGGCTGATTATCCCTATGTTTTTTTCTTTAACTCTAAGTATTCTCTCTATGCGCACACTAAGCGTGTGGCAAAGCCGAAGGATACTTATGTTTACGGGGTTGGCCAGGCTTTCTGGAAACTGAAAGAATAGCATGCTTAAGTATTTCTTCCGGCGGATTTTAATTCTTCTTCCAACCCTCCTGGGTGTCACAGTAGTGGTTTTTGCCATTATCAACATGGCCCCAGGTGGACCGATCGATCAGAAGCTGCATGAAATGCGCTTTGGTGGAGGGGGCGGGGAAGGAATCTCAACTTCCTCACGTGGTAGTACGCAGGGTGTTCCGGAAGAAGTTCTGGTCGCTCTGAAAAAGCAATACGGATTCGATAAGCCGATGCATGAGCGCTACGTTCTTTGGCTAAAAAACATCGCCACGATGAATTTCGGCGAAAGCTTTACCTACGAAGAGCCTGTGGTTGATGTGATCGTCAGTAAATTTCCGGTATCTCTCCAGTTTGGCATAATCTCCCTGATCCTCAGCTATCTTATTTCGATACCTCTTGGAATTGCGAAAGCAATCAAGAATGGATCAGCTTTCGATGTCTCATCCAGCTTTGTTCTCTTCATCCTTTATTCCATTCCCTCGTTCATGCTGGCCATTCTCCTGATCGTTCTATTTTCCGGGGGAAGCTTCTGGGAAATTTTTCCGGTGGGTGGAATTCAGTCTGAAATGTACGACGAACTTTCGGGCTGGGAGCAGTTCCTCGACCGGGTCCACCATTTCACACTGCCTCTCATCTGCTACACGATTGGATCCTTCACGAGTCTTACGGTGCTGATGAAAAATTCCATCATCGAGGAAATTAAAAAGGATTACATTCGTACCGCCCGCGCTAAGGGCCTTGAAGAAAAAGTTGTTTATATGAAGCATGCACTCAGAAATGCTCTTATTCCGATTGTCACCGGCCTTGGTGGATTTCTTTCTGTGTTCTTCGCCGGTTCACTTCTTCTTGAAACTATCTTCCAACTCGACGGGATCGGACTTCTTTCTTACAAGAGCATTCTTTCCCGCGATTATAATGTCATCATGGGTCTGGTTTTCATTCAGAGCGGTCTTTTTCTCCTGGGTAACGTGATTTCAGACTTTGCTTACGTCCTCGTGGATCCAAGGATTGATTTCACATGATTGAAAGCCTGATTAAGAACGATGAGACATTGAAGAAATGGCGACGTTTTAAGGGACGTAAGCTCTCTGTTGTCTCTGTCTGGATTATTCTTATCTGTTGTCTGGTCAGTTTCACGGCAGAGTTCTGGGCCAACAATAAACCGCTCTATCTTAAATATAACAACCAGACTTACTTCCCCGTTTTCAAATCCTATCACCCGTCAGATTTCGCTCAGGAAGAAGCTGTTGTCATGAACTATCGTTCGCTTGAACTCGATGAAGAGCGCGGGGACTCGGTAATCTGGCCTTTGATTTCCTGGAATCCTTACGAATCAAATAAAGAAGTGGCTTCTTATCCTTCGCCTCCAACTTCTGCAAACCTCATGGGAACTGATGATCGCGGACGCGATATCTTCACCCGCCTCATGTATGGCCTTCGCTACTCAGTTATTTTTGCCGTCCTCGTCTGGGTTCTGACTTTTGTCGTGGGAACAGTTCTCGGCGGCATTATGGGATACTTCGGCGGACGCGTGGATTTCTGGGGCCAGCGTGTGGTGGAGATTCTCTCGACTGTCCCGCAGTTCTTCCTTCTCATTATCATCATCTCAATTTTCAAGCCGACTCTTCTTCTTCTCGTTTTGCTTTCGAGTATTTTCGGCTGGATCAGCATCTCTTATTACATCCGCGGAGAGTATCTTAAGAATCGTAAGAAAGAATTTGTGGAAGCCGCGCGCGCGCTCGGAGCGGGACACATCCGGATTTTTTTCCGTCATCTGCTTCCGAACTCATTTTCACCGATCATTACGTTTTCACCATTTGTCATAGCGGGGAATATTGTTAGTCTCGCCTCGCTCGACTATCTTGGTTTCGGGCTAACTCCACCAACTCCAAGCTGGGGAGAGTTACTAAACCAGGCCCAGAAACATTTTACGATCGGCTGGTGGCTGGCGGTTTACCCATCACTTGCCCTGTTTCTCACACTCACCATGCTCTCGCTCATTGGTGAAGGGGTGCGGGACGCCATGGATCCCAAGGACTAGAATGAAAAGTACATCACT
>JAYVHR010000347.1:0-7407 GCA_043771075.1 Bacteriovoracaceae bacterium | reverse complement strand
GCCATCTCACAGGGATCTCACTTTCTACGACAAACTACACTACCGGCTCCAGTGTGATTTTTTACCAGGGACATGAATCCATTGAAGACTGGGCGCGCTCAGATCGTTTTTCTGTCCGCTGTCGATTGAACGAAGACCATCTCATGGCCTCTTCCGCGATTCCGTTTTTCTTTCCTCCGGTAAAAATTGGTGACAGCTTTTACGGAGACGGATGTATCAGGCAGACAACTCCCCTTTCACCTGCCATTCATCTGGGTGCAGATAAAATCATCGCTATCGGAATTCGTTTTCCTCACGCAAAGGAAAAGATGAGAGAACTCGCTTTCGCGGCCGCTCATAATCCGACATTAGGTCAGATCGTCGGTGTCATGCTGAACGCGATCTTTCTTGATTCACTGGAGGGTGATGTGGAAAGACTTCAGAAAATTAATCGGCTGTCCGGAGGTCATCGAACGGATCAGAAACAGATTCCCATTCTCATGATTCGTCCGACGAAAGATCTGGGGAAACTCGCGAAGACTCTTCCGGAAAAGCTGCCGCCGCTTCTTCGCTATCTTTTAAAAGGGATGGGGGTTTCGGATACCGAGGGATCGGATCTCCTGAGTTATCTCGCGTTCGATGAGTCTTATACCGCCCCACTCATCGAACTTGGATATAGTGATACTTTTGATCAGAAAGATGAAGTTCTGAAGTTTTTCGAGGCCTGATTAACGTCTGCGTATTCCGCGATTTCTCTTAACCGGAGTATCCTCTTTGAGATGCGCTTTCTTCGGTGGTGGAGCATCACGCTTCCCACGCTTTCTTTTCGGTGCCTGGGCATCTTCTTTACCGCGGAAAGTAGCAGGCTTTTTAGCCGCTTTCTTAGCGTAGACTTTTTTCTCACCCTTCATTTTGTCTTCCGGAATAATCGAAAGATTCAGGTGCTTCTCCTGAGAGATGGCCTGGTTGATCATCGCAATCATTTTTGAGTCATGATGAGCGACGAGATTGTAGACAACTCCACTTCTTCCTCCGCGGCCAACACGGCCACAGCGGTGAAGATAATAGATTCCTGTTTTCGGCAGTCCGAAATTCACAACCCACTCGAGATCCGGAATATCAATTCCGCGGGCAGCGATATCAGTTGCCACAAGAATCTGAACTTTCTTTTCAACGAAAGCACGGATGGCACTTTCACGTTCCTTGATCTCAAGGCCTCCGTGAAGAAGTTTCATTTTGAGCTTAGGCATTTTCTCAGAGAGATATTTGTAAAGATCTTCGGCCTGGTTCTGCTGGTTAGTGAAGATAATTCCTCTCCCCTGGGCCTGTTTCTCTAAGAACATTCGTACGATAGTCGGTTTTTCTTCCGGCTCAACTTTAACGTTATAAGTTTCCACTTTCGACTGAGGAGCATGTGAAACATCAGAGGCGATGCGGGAGAATTTAACGTCCGCGAATTTTTCCATGATGTATGTTTCAACATCCAACGGAAGTGTGGCAGTGATGAAACCGAATTGAACGGTGCTCTTGTCGAAGTACTCGATCATGAAATCGAGATCTTTCTTAAAGCCTTTATCAAAAAGCTGATCGGCTTCATCAAAAATCACATACTGAAGCTGACCCAGCTGAAGTTCTTTTTTCTGGAGAGCACTCTTCACGCGTGTAGGTGTCGCGATGAGAATTTCGTAAGATCCACCCGCCACTGATTTCATCTTGGCACTTGTATCGCCACCAGTGAGATCGCGAACGCGGACTTTTAGATGATAAGAAATGCCCTTGAAGACCTGAAAAATCTGGTTGGCGAGTTCGCGGGTAGGGGCCACGATCAAAGCGTAAGGCGCGCCTTTCACTTCGTTTCGACCTACGCGTTCTTCGCGTTCTTTGATCTTACTTGCGATCGGAAGAGCGTAGGCGAGGGTTTTCCCCGAACCGGTTTCTGAAAGTACGACGATCGATTTCCGATCAAGTATCTCGGGAATGACTCTTTTCTGGATTAAGGTCGCAGTTTTCAGCCCTTTTTCCGTGAAAAAGCCATCGAGTTGGGGATGGAGCTTAGACTCCTTTAAGAAAGACATGGGTCACCTCTGAATAGTTGCGTCCGGTGTACCATAGGGGTCAAGCTCTGTCAGGGGCAGGGTAAAATATTCTGAATGTTCCCCGGGGCCCGGAAACATTACACTTTACCTATGAAAATCATCCTCCTTCTCATCGCACTTATCCCCCTGACGGCCCAGGCCCAACTCTTTAACATCCGGGTAACCGATTACGGCGTTACGTGTTCGGCGGGTGTCGCCCAGCAGGCTTTTTGTGATTACGTCGACACTCAGCTGGCTGAAGTCGAAGCCGATGTGAACAAAGATCTTCCCAGCGGAACACCCTCAAGACTTATGCAGGGGATGGCCGATTCATCAGTCTTTGCCGGGAAAGGAATCGGAACAGATTACGCTTCCAACATGGATGTCTTTCTGGTTGGTGCGGGTGTCGGTGTGGGTGCAGATCTTCACAAGGATAAAACAACTGATTCCGATCTTTCAGGTGCAGCTGTTGCTCCCGGAGTAATAATCGGGATGAATCTTTCCTGGATGGATTCCAAGCGACTCTTGGGAATGGATACTGATCGCCTGAATGTTTATTTCAACTTCATGAACTACACCTACGAACACAAAATTAACGATAAGCCGGGTGAGAGATCAGATGCTGAACTCGACATGATGGCCCTCGGTGTTCACTTTCGTTATGACTGGATCAAAGGTCGAGGAAATAAATTCCTCGGCTGGGGCGGGGTGAAGTTTAACTTTGGTTATGAGTACAACAAAAACGACATCAGTTTCCGCTCAGAAATTAATGAAAACGCTGATGATTTCGATCAGGCGGGCCAGGACTATTCGGGATCAATTACCGGTAGACCTGAGGCGCAGATCGCCACCACAACTCACTCACTGCCGATTGCTCTTTCAACCGACGTACAGCTTCTCTATTTTCTCACTCTCTACACCGGACTTGGTGTCGATTACAACTGGGGTAGCTCCAAAGGAAGCGGAGATCTCAACGGGTCAACGTCATCCATCACATGTACGGGCGCCGGATGTCCGACGAACCCGACTATTCAGTTGAGACCAGAAGCGAATATCGATGCCAGCGGAAAACCAACGCCCTTCACAGCACGGGGATTTTTTGGAGTTCAGTTTAATATTCCTTTCGTCCGCGTGTTTGTCCAGGCCGATAAGTCACTCGGAAATGACCTCGTGAGTGCAACTGCCGGGCTCCGTTTCGTTTACTGATTTTTCTCCAGATTTTCGGGAGCATGTACCCTCCGTGGGCCCATACTCCCCTTCTTTCTTTCCGCGCTTTCATCAGCGCCCTCAGATAAATCATTTTCTCAGTGACCGATGAAAAATTCGCATGCGGATAGATTCCGCTGCATCCACTTACGACAGCTTTATAATTGAGGCCGTCCAGATCTCCCAGTATCCGGTGATAAATATCAAATCCTTCGATCCTGAGAATTGTGTCGTCAGAGGCAATCTTTCTCAGGCAATTTCTCGACACAATACCGGCATCGATCTTTGTCCCCAGAAAATTCTGATGGAGTTCGGGAGCATCGATCCGGGAAAGTCTCACTTTCAGGCTTTGGTTTCCGGTTCTCACCGTCACAGTATCGCCGTCCCTGATATCAAGGATATGAACCCGGACTTCCAGAGGAAAGAGGTCTGTAAGATCTACCCTCACCCAGAAAAGGCTCAACAACGGGATAAGAATTTGATAGGGATGGTGCATTCACATTCCCTTACTGGAAATGCCGGGGCTAGTGACCTCTGGAAAACAAAAGCCAAAAGGAAGTTCTACTATGAACGTTCGTTCGTCTATTAATGACAATTTTAAATTCAAGCTCGATCACGTGGACAAGCATTGTGGTGCCCGCGCCGGAACAATCACCACTCCCCACGGCGAAATAAAAACACCTGTGTTCATGCCCGTGGGAACTCACGGAGCAATTAAAGCACTTCAGCCGAAAGAGCTTGTGGACCTGGATATCGAGATCCTGCTCTCGAACACTTATCACCTTCACCTGACTCCGGGTTCGGAACTTATTGCCAAGGCCGGTGGTCTGCATAAATTCATGGCCTGGAATCGCCCGATTCTCACTGACTCAGGTGGATTTCAGGTTTTCTCGCTTCAGAAGAATTCGATCACTGAGGAAGGTGCCAACTTCAAGGGTGCCAAAGGTGAAAACGTTCTTCTTACTCCGGAAATTTCCATTCAGGTTCAGCAGAATCTGGGTTCTGACATCATGATGGCCTTTGATGAATGTATTCCGTTTCCGGCGACGGAAAAATATGTCGAAACATCGATTGCCAGAACTCACCGCTGGCTCGACCGTTGTATCGAGGCGTGGAAAAACGACAAGCAGGCCCTTTTCGGAATTGTTCAGGGCGGAGTCTATGAAAAATATCGCAAGATCTGTATTGAAGAAGTCGTAAAGCGCGACCTTCCCGGCTACGCCATCGGCGGAGTATCCGTCGGCGAAGGTCCCGAGCACATGGAAAGCATCGTGAAATTTACGGCACCACTTATGCCGAAGGATAAACCCCGCTACGTCATGGGTGTTGGTATGCCGGAAGATCTGCTCATGATCTGGGAAAACGGCGTCGACATGAGTGACTGTATCATTCCGACAAAATTCGCACGTGGCGGAACACTCTTCACGAATCGAGGGAAAATCCGGATTGATCACCAGAATTATCGCAGAGATTTTTTTCCGATCGAACCAAATCTGAAAGACTATGTGAATACGAACTTCACACGCTCTTATATTAAACACCTTTTTGACTCGAACGAAATTCTGGGACAGATTCTTGCAACCGCCCACAACATTTCTTTTTACAAGTCTCTTGCCATCAGAGCGCGTGAAGCGATTCTCGAGGACAGATACCTCGAGTTTAAGAAAGAATTCTTAGGTGGATATAAGAGGGATTAACGGATTCCGGTACACGTTTTTTCTAAGAGATCTTTGTACATTTCTTTTTTAAGATGGAAATACACTTCTCCGCCAATCAATTTAACCGCCGCATTCCTGCAGGCAGACTCGATCGTGGCAACATCCGGGCGCCCGCGCGGCATCCAATAGCGGTTCGATCTCATTGCATTGTAGAGCCATGTCCCGTGTTGAGTCGAGAAAGCTTCAACATACCGGAGCTCATGCATGCGTGAAGTCTTCAATGTATTATCAAAAACCTCAGTCATTTTGGGTTTCATGAGAGCGATGATGAAAGCGCGTTCATCCGGATTCTTCGGTGAGAATTCACGAAGTTTTATCGCATTCAGGGAAGACTGAAGAATCGAATTAAAACTCCGGTTGAGACAATTGTAGAAAGAACTCGCCATGTAGCCATCGCGAACGATGTAATCAGATCCGGATGGCGGAAAGGAATCTGAGGCCGGTGTTTTTTTACAGCTGGCCCAGAGCTCATCGGACTTGGTTTTCATGATCCCATCGCGGGAAGAAAGAAGACTCTTGTAGAAAGATGTTACTTCATCACGAACGCGCTCAAACCGATAAGTTTCTGCATACATCGCAAGGAGTGTGTCTTTGGCCACTCCAAACTCATCAAGCAGCGGGCCTTTCTTTGATAAGATTGAGTTTGCGTAACATTCGGCATTCTGATTGTGACAGGCGAAGAAACTTAAATAAGCAACATCTGGATTCAGGATCGATTCAAAATTATCGAGGATCTTCTGACGGATCTCCGGATCATCTGAATTCGGGAAGAGAAGATTAGCTGATGTTTCATTAAGGGCCTCGGTGATTTTTCCAGGTAAAGTTTGAGCGATGAGAGGATTACTCAGGACGCGGCATCCATCCGGCTCCTGTGACCTGATCCTTCCCATCTCTTCCTGCGCGAGAAGATTCATCGATTGATTCAGGCACTCAGTTGTCGTACAGCTGAGCATCGACTTCAGGACATCATTCGTTTTCAGTATTCCCGTTTTCTTTGCCCAGTCATCTGCCTGGACCTGAAACTCAAAACTTTTACCCTGAAAATATCTGGCGGCAAAACTCAGGGCATCCGGATTGACTTTGTTTTTAACTTTGTCGCCATCGACGATGTAATAGGCCAGGAGTTCAGCATAACTTTCCTGCGGAGAAGTTTTCGCATAATCCGAAACCACACGGGATCCCGGTTTCCGAATCCACTGCCGAACCAATGTCCCGTTTGTTTCACGGTATTCTCTCATCTCAAATCCGGTGATCGCCATGTAATCGCTCATCTGTGAACGATAGAAATCGTCATTCAGGCGTTTACCTTCTTCAAAGTCCAGCTGGTGAGAAAGTTCATGAATAACAGCAGGAAACAAATATCCATCATCACTACGGGGATAAACAATCAGGCACGAATCTGTGAGTGAAACCCATCCATCACTATGAGCGAGACCGCATGCACCGGCATTTCTGCCTTCAAAAGGCTGTCCACGGGGAATTCTCTGCACTTCTTTCAGATAAGTAAGAGTTGAATATGGAGCTTTCAATAATTTTGAAAGTCGCCAGAAACCATAAAGCTCATCATCTTCCAGAAGGTAAGAGGCAAAAGGAATTTGTTTTCCATTGTAAATTCCAGCAGTGGCCGCCTGCTGATCAGGGACCATATTATCGGCCGCAAGATAGGTTCCCGTTCTTAGAAACCAGAGATAGTGAACATATCCGGCCACGCCGTCGGGAGTTCCATAAATGGTATTGAAGAGGCACGGAATATCCTGGCAGGCGCTGGCACCAGTGGATTCAGAAAGAGTCTTGTCACCCAAATTATGACCGAACTTCTGGAGGAAGACAGCAGCACTCGTCGGAAGTGTTGCGAGATCAAGATGCTTCCATTGCCCGCTCACCCTATTGGTATCCATGTTTTCTTCGAGTTCACGCACTTCATTCTTCAGCGTCTCGACTGAGTACAGATCACGCATACATTTAGAAGTATCATCGGATGCCAGTGATCTGGTTTTCTTATTTTCGCTCTTGTAACTGATGAGCGAAGGAGAATTTGACTGACGATAAGTCAGGCCGGACAGGATGAGACCGAGAATAATGAAAAGACTACTTCCTTTCATATTCTGAAATCCTTGTGACCTTACCGGAATTTTTAACAAAAACGACGGACTTTCCGAACGAGGCACAGGAAAGTTCTATCTCGGGAATTGCTTCCTCCGATAACGGAACTTCTTTCACCTCGCACTCACGGAAATGATGGCGCCAGAAAAGAACATTCCTTTCCTCGCCTGATGGATCACGGAATGAAGCACTGACTTTATTTTCGGTAACCTGAAATTTTTCGTTTTCTTTGTAGGTCAGGATCTCTCCGGAAGGAACTTGTTCAGTCTTCAGAGGCTCACCTTTTATTTTAATGAGAGATCCTCTGGAAGTGATTCCAGGTTCTA
>JAYVHR010000346.1:0-4986 GCA_043771075.1 Bacteriovoracaceae bacterium | reverse complement strand
AAATTCAATCCCGCACTCCTGAAACCACAAATGCCGGTTGTGCGAGAACCCCGGACCGGACTCTCGATGGGTGAGCATTGCGAACTCATGGTGAAAGAGTGGAAGATTTCACGCGAAGACCAGGATGAACTGGCCTACTGGTCTCATCAGAATGCGGCGAAAGCTTTTGATGATGGATTTCACGATGACCTCGTTATTGAATTCAAGGGAATCAAGCGTGATCCGATTACGAGAAAAGATACGACGATTGAAAAGCTCGCAAAATTAAGGCCTGCATTTGACCGCTCGGATAAAGGAACTCTCACCGCGGGGAATTCCACTCCGCTCACGGATGGATCTTCGGCCGTGCTTCTGGGTTCTGAAGAATGGGCCGCTCAGAATAATCTGAAAGTCCGCGCTTATCTAACTGATTGTGAAGTGGCAGCGGTGGATTTTGTTCACGGAGCGGGACTTCTCATGGGACCCACGTTAGCAGTTTCAAGATTACTTGAAAGAAATAAGCTCACTCTCCAGGATTTTGATTTTTACGAAATTCACGAGGCGTTCGCGGGACAGGTTCTCTGCACACTCCGCGCGTGGGAATCTCCTGAATATTGCAAAAATGCTCTTCAGCGTGACAAGGCGATGGGAAGTATCGATCGCACGAAAATGAATGTGAAAGGTGGAAGTCTCGCTCTTGGTCACCCTTTTGCGGCGACCGGCGGAAGAATAATTGCAACATCTGCAAAACTTCTGGAACAGAAAGGGAAGGGGCGCGTTCTCATCAGTATCTGTACCGCTGGTGGTATGGGTATCGCTGCGATTGTTGAGCGCTAGGAGTTTACATGCACATGATCCTCCGGACACTCTGGGTTTTTCTCTGGCGCAAAGGTCTCGGGAAGGTGAATGCCTTTCAGGAAACTGAAATTAACATGAGAGTTCTTCCGGTGGACCTTGATCTTCTCATGCACGTGAATAACGGCGTTTACTTTTCCTACATGGACTTCGGCCGCTGGGACATGATCTTCCGGAACGGATCATATGATCTGGCGAAAGCGAATGGTTGGTACTCGGTCGTGGCCGGAGAAACAATCCGGTTTAAACGATCGCTGAAACTCTGGGATAAATTCACACTGAAAACACGGATCATCGGCCATGATGATAAATATTTTTTTATCGAGCAGACTTTTCAACTGAAGGGGAAGGAGATGGCGAGGGGACTCGTGAAAATACGGTTTCTGAAAAAGGCCGGCGGTACGGTGAATGTATCCGAAGTGCTTCAGGGTCTCAAACTTGATGAAAAGAAAGCTCCCGAGCTTTCACAAGATTGGGCCAGTCTTGAGAAAAAGTATCTATTCTAGGCAAAATTCCACAAATCGGTTCACTCTGACACCATTCCGGTGTGAGAATACCTCTCACATTGTCAGTATATTTATTGTGACGGGACAAAATGTCCTTGATACGCCCAATGTATCAAAGGAGTCCCATGAAAAAGCTCATCCTCTCAGCTCTCTCTATTGTTCTGGCCTCATCAGCATTTGCTGAAATTCCTGAAATCCGCGCGAAAAATGTCACGTGCCAGGAACTTCAGGAAGCTGTTCTTAACTACGGGGCCGTGACCGTAGTCACTAAGCCATTTCTTTTTACAAAACGCCTCACTGTTGTCCGCGAAATTGAATGCGGACTGAGATCAATGAAAACTCAGGCATTCTTCAAGACTTCAGATGTTTCTGAATGTGCTGCGGGATTGTACTGTCAGTCAGAACCAATCGTGATCGTAGTTATTGATCATGAACCACGCCATGACCGTTATCACCCGCGTCCTCATCGTCCAGCACCTCACAGACCAGACAGACCACAAAGACCGGATAGACCTCACCGCGTTCCGGATCATCACAATCCAGGCCCGCGCTATAATCCACGTCCTGATCATGACAGACCTTCACGCGATCACGGCTGCCATGGCAGACGTTGTTCACTCTAGATTTTCAAGGGCCCCGAAAGGGGCCTTTTTTTCGATTTATTTAAAAGCGATGCGCGCTTCCCGGAAAGTATTGGCATAGGCCTCAATCGAAAAATCTATCGGCTGACTGTATCCACCACCGATGGCCATCGCGAGAGGAAGATTCTTTCTGATCGCAAAATCAAATATCATCCTGTCTCTTTGCCTGATGCCTTCGTAAGTCATGGCAAAAGTTCCGAGCTTGTCTTCTTTTAAAACATCGACTCCTGCCTGATAAAAAATCATGTCAGCATCGGGCAGAAGCTTCATTCCTTTTTCGAGTTCCGAAAGATACAACTCATCTCCGGTTCCTTCCGGAAGAGCGACGTCGAGATGCGATTTCACTTTCCGGAACGGATAATTTTTTTCTCCGTGAAGGCTCAGGATAAAAACGTCATCTCTTCCGCCAAGAATTGAGCTGTTCCCATTTCCCTGATGAACGTCGAGATCAATGATGAGAATTTTTTTCAGCCGATTGGTGGTGAGTAATCTCAAGGCCGCGACGGCAAAATCATTGAAGACACAATATCCCTCACCACGATCACGATGAGCGTGATGAGTGCCCCCGGCAAGAAGAGCAGAAAATCCATCCGAGATGGCATTTTCAGTGGCCGCAATAAATCCTCCCACTGATGAAAGTGAACGTTGATACATTCCAGGAGACCAGGGAAGGCCGATCGGGCGAAGTTCCTGGGCGGGAAGTGATCCGTCACTTATTCCATTAATGTACCGGATATCATGCGCCAAAAGCAGGTCTTTCAGTTCCGCCTGCGGACCGGGGAAAACCTGATCGGGCGAGATAATTTTCTCGGAAAGGAGTTTTTCATAGAGCAAAGTATATTTACCCATGGGGAACCGATGCCCCGGGGGAAGGGGAACGTCATGATGGTGAATGGTGAAGAATTTGGCGTTAGACCACTCCATAGAAAGAAGAGTACACTCACCCGCATGAATTATCACACCACCATTCATCAACGAAAGTTAGGCGAAAAGCTTTTTGTCGTGGAGGCCATCCGTGACCTCGATGAGGCCATCGATATGCTTTGCGAATCACTTTCATCGGATCAGACGCAGGATCCTTTTGCGCCGGATCTTTGTCCTTATTTTGGAATCTTCTGGCATGCATCTGAAGCACTCGGAGTTTTTCTTCATGACCATGCAGATCTGGTAAAAGGAAAAACAGTTCTGGAGTTAGGTTGCGGTCTGGGCTTTCCATCGATGGTTGCCTCGTATCTCGGAGGGGACGTCCTCGCGACGGATTTTCATCCGCTGGTGGAAGAGTATCTGAAAAGGAATTGTGAGCACTCGCAGGTTGAGTGTAAATATCAACGTCTCAACTGGCGTGAAGATGGCCTCAGGAAATTTGATGTCGTGATGGGATCAGATGTTCTCTATGAGAGTCAGCATCCGCTCGATGTCGCTAAGGCGCTTTTGAAATTCGTGAAACCGGGGGGAAAGATTCTTCTCTCAGATCCGGGACGAAATTATCTGCCGAAATTTCTGGCGGCGATGAAAGAATCAGGCACGCAGGAATCCGTAGAGATGGTTACCGTGGGTGAGAAAGTCTGTCTTGTTTATGAATTTACTACGTAAGGTATTGAGTAAAATAGTAGAGAGAGCAAGCAAGGGTAATCATTGTAAATTTCAGAATCATTTCTCCTCCTGAGAAAATATTCAACTCCCTCCATCATAGAAGAAATGACGCTGACTTCAAGTTAATTCTCCTCCGGCAAAAACTGATCAGTTCTGTCGGAGGAGGGTTTTAAGATCAGTACTTAACTGAGCAACCGTAAGCTTTGGTCGAGGCGACTGTTACTTTTTTATTCAATATCAAAGCATCCACTGCTTCCGCGACGTAGTTTCTGGCACCCTTCACACTTTCCTGGTCTGTATCGGCCTTGTCATCAATAGCACCCTGGTAGGCGACAGTTCCGTCTTTGGCGATCACGAACATGTGGGGAGTTGTTTTCGCTCCATAGGCCTGCCCGATAGTTCCTTTGGGATCGAGGAGAACGTCTGTTGCGACAGACTGATTTTTTGTTTTGTCGGCAAGGCCCTCACCTGGGGTAACAAAACCCTGCTTACCCTCGGCGGAAGAAATGACTGAAAGCCAGACCACTCCCTCTTTGGTGTATTTTCTCTGAAGGGTCTGCATGTTCTGTGAATCGTAATGTTTTCTCACGAACGGACATCCATGATTGAGCCATTCGATAACGACAACTTTTCCTTTGAATGAAGAAAGCGATACCGGCTTTCCGGATACGCCTTCGAGCTTAAAGTCCGGAGCAGGAGCACCGTTTTCGAGAGCAAAGGCACTAAGTGAAAATAACATCAGCATAAGAAATTTCATGGGATCTCCTTGTATTTGGTAATCATGTTAACGCTAATACCTCCGTCATTGTGACAAAAAAAGGTCTGACACTGTTGGTCTAAATGGCCAAACAAGACCTGAATTTGTTATATTCTGTGCACTAATTATTCAGCTTGGGAGTATCTGTGGGACGTAAATGGAACAACATTAAGATGAAGAAAGCTGCGACGGACAAGCTTAAATCGCAGCACTATACGAAAGTTCTGAAAGAGATCACCATGGCGGTGAAAAATGCCGGTCACGCTGAAGTTGAAGCAAATTTCGCACTTAAAATTGGACTCCTGAAAGCGCGCGAGTTCAACGTTCCGAAAGACAACGTTGATAAGGCGATCAAAAAAGGACTCGGCGAAGGCGGAAACGCAATCGAAGAAATCAATTATGAGGCCTATGGTCTTGATGGCGTAGCAATCTACATTGAAACTGCTACCGATAACCCAACAAGGACTGTGAGTAACGTTCGCTCGTATTTCAACAAATGGGGAGGCGCTCTCGGAACTCCGGGTTGCCTGCAATTTGTCTTTGAAAGAAAGGCAACGTTCACAATCAAGGAAGAGAATCTGGGTAAGATAACTTCTGATGATCTCATGATGGAGCTCATCGATTTCAATATCGATGATGTCGAAGTCGAAGACGG
>JAYVHR010000345.1:0-7441 GCA_043771075.1 Bacteriovoracaceae bacterium | reverse complement strand
TCATGCTTTCGGTTTGGTGCTCCTCGGACTGTATCAACTTCATTCAACCGCTAAACTCAAAGTCTCTCTTTACGCGTTCGTCGTCGGCATTCTTCTCTTCTCATTTAACTGCTACTTCTACGCCGTCTCTGACATGAAAGTCTTCGCCATGATCGTACCGGTCGGGGGATTTCTCTTTATTCTCGGCTGGGCAAACTGGTTCTGGAATATACTGAAGGACAAGTAAGTGTTTCTTTCACTGAACGATTTTAAAAAGAGCTCTCTGATTCTTCAGGTCTGTATCGTGACATTCTTTGTCTCGACTTCAGCAGCATTTGTCGCTTGTGTGGCGATGCTCACCAAAGACAACAAGGAATTCTCGGACGTCAGTACCAGCGCGCTCTTCATCCTGCTGGGTATTCAGAATTTTCTTTCGTTAATTTCAGGTTATCAGGATGGATCATTTTTACTTCTAGGAAAGCGACAGCCTCTCATCAGACATGCCATCAAAGGCAGTAAAGATTTTCGAAGATTTGCGGTTGTGAATTCAATCTTCGTCCTGATTGCTATCGTTCACATCTATTTCACTTATCTGAGAAATTAGACCTGTTTAGCCTCAGAGCCAAACATCCACTTATGTTGTTGTCCGATGACTCTGAACGGTAGTCCGAAGTCTTCGTTCATTTTGACGACTTGCTGGAATCTTAGCATTGGGAATTTTTCTTCGGGCTCGTAACAAGGTGTGAGACACCATGGAACAACTGGACCGTTGTTTTTCTTTACGAAGTGGAAGGCATCAAACACGGCCTCGAAATCTTTTTTATTCGCGACCACGGCCTTCACCTGGGCCTTTGAACCATACTCATTCACAAACTTCAGAAGGAGCTCAGGACTTGTACGGACTTCAGTTGAAGGCGTCTTAACGTCGTAAGAAATAAAATCCACCGCATCGAAAACGTCTTTTACGATGCGGGTGCCGGCAGCTTCGATATTGATGTAGTAGTTGCGCGCTTTGAGCTCTTTAATGAGTTCCATCAAAGAAGGAATGTGTGAAGGGTGAAGCGGATCGCCACCAGTGATGGAAATACGTTTGATAATATTCTGTGAGAGGACTTCCACTTCTTCCATGACGTCTTCGAGATCTTTGGTCATCGTCGGATCGAAGTCCCACGTTTCTTTCGAATCACAATTCACGCAACCAATGTGGCAGCCCTGAAAACGCACGAAAATCTGCGGGATTCCGATATGGATTCCTTCGCCTTCAGTCGCGCGGTAAATAGAGTTAATCAAAAGAGTCGTCATGGGCGGGCATACTACCACAGGGGGTTAGAGGGGTAAACCATAGGATTTCCAAGAGTTTTCATGGGGTAAAATTTACAAACTCCCTCAAGGAAATTACACTAATGAGACAGTTTCACTACAATGACTTAGTTCAAAAAACAGAGGTTTATGAAGCTTACCCGCCTGATGACTATAGTACTTTTCACAACCATCATTGGTTGCGGTGAAGACGTTGGCGGGAAAAGACGCCCAACCATTGAAACTGATACCCCAAATATCACGACTGATGTTTTTCTCGTTCCCTCTCACATGCACCGGACGATGGAATTGGATCTTCTGGGAAGTCATACTGAAATTGATGAAGTTGTCGCCGGATCATTGCCGCCCGGCTACCGCGCAGTCCCTCTGATGGGCCTCGATGATGAAGGCTCTGATTCAAAGAATGTCCGCACCCGCACAAGTCTCGGCCGTCCGCTGACTGATTGTGGAATGGGTCCTTCTTCCATCGTTTCCGAGCGGATTTCTGAATGCACGACATTGAATGGAACCAGGGCCACCTGGAATTTTCTCAATAGTTCTGCTGGTGAATCAATCTGGAGACTGGTCACTAAAATTGGAAATGCAGAAATCTGGATTGATATCCGAACGGGCCACATCTGGTCTGACGTAGTTGGCACAACTAACTGGTGTAATGCTTCGGGAAACAAAGAAACCGGAACCGCTGTCAATTGTCTTACTCTGGGATTGAATCCTAACTGTGTCGGTAAAAAGATTCTGGGAATACCAGGCATCATCTGGCGGCTTCCGACGAGAAATGATTATCTTCAGGCCGATCTGAACGGACTTCGGTTTGTGCTGAAAACTGCCGGCACTCCATTCTGGACAGCGACTCTTAACTCAGCAAGTGCTGATCGCAGTGAGGCCTGGGCATATAATCAGGCGCAGGGAACACTGGAAAAAGCTAACCTCGCTCAGGATCGTCAGGTCCGGTGCATCGGTGCGGCCGCACTTTAAAGGGGCCCATGATGAATCTCGACGAAAAATACCGCAAGATAATGGACGGCATCTCGGCCGGCGGTCGAGGGCTTACCCGTTTTACATCTCAAGAAATACAGGAGCTGATCTCTCTTCTCGGGAGTGCCAGAGAAGCTGGAAACGCATCTCAGCTCGAAAAAGTTCTTTGCCTGGTTGAGCACGCTTCTATGCCCGAGCAGGGCTTTGAGAAGGAATTAATTTCCGTTCTTAATTCCGATTTCTCCGATCACTTAATCATTTTTGCCCTGAATGCCGGAAGAAAACACATTCTTCAGGCCCGCTTTAACAAAGGTAACCGCCTTGAATTCGACTTCCTCGAAACGCTGAAGCAGCTTCTTCATCACCGTAATCCCGAGGTAGTGGAGTGGACTCTCCGGACCATTGAAGAATGCGGTAACCAGGGCGTGTATTTTCTCCGCGAATTTGATAAAATCAGACCAGCACCATGGAAGTGGTTTAATGCTCATCACCGGGCAGTCAGAGAGCTCATCACTCTCCTTGAACGTCGCTGGAGGCGATTTGAAAACCCTGAACCTCAAAAATCCTGACGAAGCTCTGAGAGTAATCCGGGAACTCGACAATATGGCGGGATTGCCGGCCTACGATCTTCAAGGTCGTGACGATATCAAAGTAAACATAACCGTGGACGAAAGTATCGGGCCTGCGTCCTTTAAGGCCGACCCGCTTATTCCCGGCGATTACAAGGCCAACTCACTGACGATCAGGGCGATGAAGCCGGATATTTTCGTTCTGGGAGAATCGCTGGAAGAATTCGCGCATGATTATGAATGCACTTGCGGCAAAATTTTTGATCTCCAATTCTGGAAGCTCTGTCCTTATTGCGCGAGAGAGATCAAAACATAATGATCATCTCTCAAAAATATCACTCACTCCATGACATCGACCCGGAATTTATTCCGAGTCTGGAAATTCTCCTAAAAGAAGAAGTTCCGAATTTTCATTTCATTGAACGTGCCCAGGATGGGTCTCCAGAGTCCGATCTTTATACCTATTTTTTATTCTTCGGGCCGACGCAGAATACGCCGATTGGATTCGGTCAGGTCTGTCTCCGCAGTGTTCCTTCCGCTCCTCTACTTACTTTTTCCCAGAAAATCACTTTCTGGAAAAAAGATCATCTCCACTGGCGTGAAGCCATCTGGAATGTATTCGGTGGAAACAGCGGCGTTTGTCTTTTTGATCCGAAATTCGCAAGAAGCGGAACTGAGAAGATGCAGGAAATAATTCATGAATATGAAACCCGCGAGGATTTAATCGCTCACGACATTCATCTTCTGAAAGGTCTTCAGAATTACAAACTGAAAAATCTGCAGCCGGTGAAAACCCGCAGCCGCTACGTCCTGGAATCACTTCCGAAGTCAGCAAAGACCTATCAGGATTATCTGAGTGCGCTCACGCCAGAGACTAAAAAAGAAATCAAAACTGAGTGGAAAAGACTTGTGGATGAAGGGACTGTGAACATGGGCGACTACGCCCTGCCCGCGCCAGGACTGGAACTTCCATTTACGAAGGAAGAGCTTACTCTCTGGGCTTCGTGGAAAGCGACCGTCCTCACTTTCGAGCGTGAGAAAAAAATCCTTGGTTGTGTTCTCATGGTGCCGGGAAAAGATGGAAACTATTTCTTCGAACCGTTTCCCTTTGAAGCTGCTGAGGAAGCAAATGTGAATGACCAGATGTACATTCAGTATGCCCTTCTCAAGTTTCATGACGTGAAAGAGGCCAGACGTTGTCACATCATGAAGTCAGGGGCAAAACTCACTTTCACTGATAAGAAAGAACTTGAATACTTCACCCTTCAGGGTTTCCAGACAAAAGAAGTGTCGGAAATTTTCTATTCACGCCTTGAGGGCCTCACGAGTCCGGTATGAATCAGGCGCAATGGATTCTTGCAGTCGTCGATTCGTTCTATCAGAAAGCAAAAACAGATGTCCTTATTGGTTATCACTTCCGGGTGATTCAGAATTTTGATGAACACATCCCCCGCATCGCCTCATTCTGGGACCTTCAGCTTTTGGGAAAAACCGAAAGAAATCTCTCGCATCCTTTCGATGTCGCCAATCTTCACCTGGCACTCAAAATTAAAAAGGGTGAAGTGGGCCGCTGGCTCGTTCTCTTCCGGAAAACGCTGGAGGAAATGACGGTCATTCATCCGGAGATGAAGGATCTCGCCAAAGACTGGCGGGATAAACTCGTTTTCTTTGAAGTTCTTTTTTTAAGGCTTTTTAGCGTCGAGAACCCGTGACACGAATTCTTCGAGTACCGGCTCACCGGTGACATCATCAAAAATCCAGTTTCCTGTGTAATAGCCGCGGATTTTTTTTGCCGCGTACTTCGCCTGTTCTTCCGTCATGAATTCAACTGCGATGAGATCAAGATTTTTGACTCTCACGGTGTGTCCAGAAAGACATCCTTCGGTATAGGCCGAACAGCTGATGCCGTCATTCATCGTACGGGGAAGAATCAGTTGAACTGAGGCATCTGCTGCCTGCGCCTTTTTCAGGAGAGCTTCTTTGCTATACCTGACTTCTTTTGTGCAAGATGCGCTCAGTATGGACAGCGACGTGAAAAACGGGAAAATAAAAAGTCTCATGTCTCTATGTTAAACCAAATGAGCGGAAGGACAATATGTTTCCCCTGAAGTCACAGTATCAGCTGAATTTCACTTCTTCCCGGGGGGAATACCGGGACATTCCTTCCCCGAATGATCTCGCTCCGTTCACCAAAGTCCAGTTCGGCACCGCTGAAGATGCGGAGAAAATCCTTTCTCTGGTAAGACCTGCCCAGGAAAAAATGCGGGCCATGTCTTCGGTCGAAAAAATAAAAATCCTGAAAGCCGTAGCTGCCGACATCGGAAAGAATGCTGACCAGCTCGCCCTCCTCATTGCACGTGAAGGAGGAAAACCACTCAAAGACGCCATTATAGAAGTCACCAGGGCCAGAGATACTTTCGAACTTTGTGCCGAAGAATGCTGGCGCCTCCACGGCGAAACAATTCCCATGGACAGGACAGATGCGGGAAAAGGGCACATGAACTACACGACCCGCGAACCAATTGGTCCGGTGCTCGCGATTTCTGCTTTTAATCATCCGTTAAATAATCTCGCTCATCAGACAGGTCCCGCTCTCGCGGCCGGAAACATGGTGGTTTTAAAACCTGCGTCGGGAACACCTGTGACGGCCTTTGTTCTCGAAGAAATGTTCCGGAAGGCCGGTCTTCCTCCTGAATGCATGATGGTATTTACCGCCGCAACTGAGCATGTGGAAAAACTACTTACCAGTGGTGCTTTCTCTTTCGTCAATTTCATCGGCTCCGCCAAAGTGGGCTGGGAGATGAGAAGAAAAATTCCGGATGGCGTCCGTATATCCATGGAACATGGCGGGCAAGCCGCGGCCATTCTCCGGGAAGATGCTGATCTCCGCGAAGCTATTCCGCAATTAATCCGCGGATCTTTTTATCATGCGGGCCAGGTCTGCATTTCCACTCAGCGTATTTTCATTCACCGGAATCTTTTCGAAGTGTTTAAGAATGAATTCGTCCAACGGGCCAGGAAACTCAGAACCGGTACGGCGATGGATGATACGACGGATGTGGGACCGCTTATCCGTCCGGAAGAAGTTGTCCGGGTAAAAAAAGACATTGATGAAGCAATTAAGCGTGGAGCAAAACTTCTTTGTGGCAATGAGGTCCAGGGCAATGGAAAACAGTTTCTCACTCCCACTGTGCTCGCTGATGTTCCCCGGGATACTGCTATCATGATGAATGAAGCTTTCGGGCCGGTAGTTTGTCTGAATTCCTTTGAAGATGAAGAAGAACTCGTAAAATACCTCAACTCTAATCAGTACCCATTCGAATCCTGCCTTTACACCAAAGACATCAAAGCAGCTCTCAACCTTTCACAGAAAATTTCCACCATGACCATGGTGGTGAATAATCACAATGCTTATCGCGTGGACTGGATGCCTTTCGGCGGTCACGGACTCGCGGGACTGGGCCTGGGTGGGGTGAAATATGCGATGGAAGAGATGACCCGCCTTAAGCAGGTCATCATCAAACTCTGAATTACGGCCAAACTTCGCAAACTTCATTCTCGCAAAGAAAACGTCCTTTCATGCGGATATATTAACTTCCTTCCGCTTTAAATAATGACGGAAATTTCTCTGCCAATAGTAAAGAAAAAAGATCATTACCATTCGTAAGCGATAGATCGACTGAGACATAGTAGAGAGGATTGGCCCGCTCACTCACATAGGCGCGGATCTCAAATGACTGCCCCGAAAAATTACTGGAAATAATCTCTTCTGAAATTGACGTTGGTAATTCAAAACGATCAAAGGTCAGAAAAGATTTTTGTCCGCAAGTACTCCTGGTTGCGTATTTTTATGACGCCGGAACCCCTTTTTCCATTAGGTATACGCTATACTGCCTATAAGTAGATCTCTTACTTCTCTGGATCATCTTTCAATCCAATTTTCTTTCGTTTTGAGGGTAATTTAATTTCTACGATCTCTGAAATCGAATCCATCCTCTCAAAAACAATTTTGAATAGTTTATTTGTATTCTTCTCTAGCTTATCAAGCTTGTCCTCCTGAGAGGTTTCCATTGCAAGAAAGCTTCTGAGCTTAACGAAGACTCTCATAATGGAAATATTCATCTGAATAGCGCGCTCACTTTTGAGTACACTTGAAAGCATGGCAACTCCGCATTCAGTGAAGACAAGAGGCTTTCTCCTTCTCATAAAATTCCAATCACTTAATCGATTTGCGGTCACAAACTGTGACCGCAAATCAACTAACTCATCAATTTCACATTCAAACATAAAATCTAATGGAAACCTTCCCGAGTTTCTTTTTACTGCCTGATTAAGAACTTTTGTCTCTACTCCATAAAGCACTGCGAGATCAGAATCCAGCATTACCTTCTGGCCTCTAATCACAAAAATTCGATTTTCAATTTGAGATAAGTTTAAATCACTCATGCAGAGTTGATACGACAACAGAAGTTCATGGTGAAAGAAAAAAAAAGGCCTAGGTGATCTGTACCCCTAAAAATGGACAGATTAATAAAAGAGACTAATTCTAACCCCTGCTTCGGCAGGGGTTTTTTGTTTTAAGCCCCACTGCGGTCGCT
>JAYVHR010000344.1:0-2672 GCA_043771075.1 Bacteriovoracaceae bacterium | reverse complement strand
GATTTCGGCTTTTTTGGAAGCCTGGTGAGAACTTCCATCCTCATGTGTTGCCCTAATAGACTTAGGTTGTGGCTTATTAATTTCATTTCCTCTTCTGTTGCAGACTTCAGAAGATGAATAGTTCGTTTATAAGAATATTTTTGGAGGATAGGGTCGAGATAGATGGAATGTGCCATGTCGAGTCTGGGGACGGTAAGGGCGTGGTCCAGCCGGAAGAACTCAGCGAACTTAAAATTCTTTCTCCCGTATATATTCTGGAGGAGTAAAACGTCGTTGATCGCTTTTATTCCATGAGCTCTGACGAGTTTACTGAATACTTTCAGTATGTACTTATTATATTCCTCGCCAGTCATAAGTTTTATGACTGCTACGAACGACAGACCTTTTGTCTGTATCTGAGGGTACTCCAGTTTTTCAATCTCACCGGATTGGATCCAATTGTCCGTCAGATCACTCACAAAGTTGAAGACTCCCGCAACTTTCTTAGACTCCAGGAGTTTCGCGAGAACTCTTAGCCTGCCCGTACTGTGGGCGCTCTGATATAGAACATATTCGTCCAACCCTTCAAGCTTAACCTTGTCCAGCCAGTTGAGAATCTGTTCTTCATCGAAGTCGCGCATGATTTTGAAGACAACACTATATTGATAAATGGTCCGCATACGATTCCCTTTATTCGATAATTCCAGATTGCCGATAGGCCCGGAGTAGGTTCTTGGCGAGATATAATTTATCCATCGCCAGGCGGATTGAAGAAGGAATACCAGGCGACTGGAAAACGGAAAATGGATCTGCACGACAAAGCTGATAAACGGTTGCAAGGTGATCATGAATCGATAGAGTGCCATAAACTTTTTGTACGAACGTGCCTGAGGGGCATCGGAACTTACTCATCTGAGCATTCGCTACGACCACGCCCTGGTCTTCGCTAAGAATTGCGTAGTCACCCACTGAGCCATTGCCATTTTCTCTCCCGATGAGTGGGGAGACATATTTTGGCAGCTCCACGATTTCCATCAGAGGGAATTTGAGAATGTAGGCCGGGATTTCTCGCTTAAGCGGGCCAGTGAGTTTTCCATCGACATGAAGAATGAAGGGTAGATCCCGGGAGATTCTCCCTTGCTTCTGAAAGACATCCAGAATGTGATGAAGAGTTTCCGGAGTCCGGAGTTCTCCGTGTCTTCCGGCGTTCAGCATATAGTGGTCCGAGAAAACACCATTGGTATTAAAAAAGGTGGCAGCGATGTCTCCCTTCATGTTTCCATCGATTCCGATGACTGGCATGGGTAGCTTGGTGATCGGAAGAAAAGTTACTCCGCCGAAAGAACAAATCACGACATTCATGAGATTCGCGACCGCAAACTCATTGGGAAGTTCATCCAGGGTCGAATAGTGAACATGCTGCCCAATGGAGAAAGCGATTTTTCCTCTATGGACTGGTGGTCTTCCTTGCGTACTTTGAACTTCGACGAAACTGATGAGGTCCCGAAGATGTTCCACCGTTCTCCACGAAGTTCCTTCCAGGAGTCGCCAGAAACGATCACTCCGGTCTTCGGGATGAAACTCTACTGAGATAGCCATGGGTTCAATCCAGGGAACACCGTAATTAAGGGTTGAAAGAGAGCGAGGCCACATCTGTCCGTGCTTATCCATGAAGCTTACCTGGTTGAGAAAACAACCAGCGGTCTGTACCTTCTGCTCCATCCTGAAAATTTCTTCTTCTTTAAAAATCTGGTGAAAACCGACTTCGCTGAAGTAGAGATTGCGATGCTGAGATTCGCTCAGATCGGAATGCTTAATGTAGGCGTTCTTCTTTGTGTCTCTGAATTTTGATTCCAGCAAGGCAATGAAGGTGTTGCCTTTGAATGTGGACTTGAGCACAAGTTCGCAGTTCACGCCGCCGAGATCTCTCGTCATGCGAACGTCAGTTGAAAAGGGAGTGTCGTTAGTAGGGCACAGGACTTTCATTTGCTGCTCCGTATATGTTTGAAGAGCTGACCGAGTTTAGGAGCTGCACTGTGCTTTCTTTCACTACAAGTGCAGATGACAGTGACGATGGTCATAGATCGGCTGTCGTATATGAGGTCGAAGTTTCCCAAGTTGAAGGTGTACCGATCACCAGACTCCTGGGTGAGTGAGGCCTTGCGGCTCATCAGTCTTTCCAGGAAATACTCACGGGGCATGCCCGACATATCGATCCGTTCAAGGGCATGGGAGCAGATATAAACGGTAATTGTTTGGTTCATGAAGTAAGCATTTGCAGTCATTTAGTGTCCTTGTTTCAGATGGTTCCCATCTCTTGTTGGATTATAATGCCTCGCATCACAATACTCAAGTTTTAATTCTCACCTTCCGATGATAAAGTTGAGATGCTGAACGTTTTTGAGGATTTAGGTGATACATGGACATGAGAAGTATTGAAAATTACATAAATGAAACCATGGCCACATCGGTTCCCACGCTATTTGTGGCGAGCAGTGTTCACTGGAGTACTGCTCAGCAGATCCTGAAAGTACTGAAGATCAATACCCTCACGGTGGAAGGCATTCACAAAAAGAAATTTATCTATGGTTCCAGGAGTTCATTCAATCGAGCGATCAATTATTTTGAAGAAGAGAATAAGCAATTTCATCGCAACAAGATTCGGCAACAGGCCAAAGGATTTGAAAAGGATG
>JAYVHR010000343.1:0-5990 GCA_043771075.1 Bacteriovoracaceae bacterium | reverse complement strand
TGCTACTCCGTACTTCTTCTATGATGTGACGGGTGAGCGCGCCTGCAAGAATGTCATGTACTACAATCAGGAAAGTGTTTCGGTAGAATGTCAGGTCGGAAAAGGAACTCTCGTTCAAACCGGTGCAGTCTTTTACGGCCTCTTCAATACTGACTGGTATGCCGAGCAGAAAGATGTTGCCCAGAAGAGCCAGTTCATCAATTACTATCTCCGGAGCAAAATCAAGCCTCAGCTTTCACTTCGTGGAGAACCAGATCGTATTGCCATTTTCGGGCGCACAGACGGGAAGATGAACTGGATTACTGTGAAAAGTTCGAGGAAAGAACCAGCGACTGCCAACATCAGTCTCAATCTTCTCGATAGTTCAAAAAACTATCTGGTGAAAGACCTCATGACAGGAAAATTAACGAAGATTCAGGGAGCTACTCTCAGAGGGAATGGAATTCCCGTGGAACTTGGGAGTTATGGGAGCACAGTGATCACAGTGTTAAGCGAAGAGTAATTCAATTAAAGCAGGAATCGTGATCGTTCATCCGGAGTAGGAAGGCGACACGATTCTTTTTTTCCAAAAAGCCGATAACGATTTTTTGCGACCATATCATAAGCCTTGTTAAGAACACTTTCAGGGAACACTCCCATTGCAGAAGCCATTTCCCAGACTCCACCCATCTTTTTAAGAACTGCGAAGACAGCTTTTGATTTTTGAAGCGTTTTTCCATCAATCTGAACAATTACTGAGTCGAGATCCTGAACGAATTCCGGAGGAAGATTTTTTTTAGCATGCTCACTCTGAAGAGGTGAGAAGTGGAATTGCTTTCTCTTATCAATTTTCATGATGAAATCGATGAAGCCGTTGCATAGTCCGCAGACACCATCAAAATAAATTACGTTCATATCGTCCCCTGATTCTGCCCAGTTTCTCATGTTCCCGACAAAATTTCTTGGCGTCCAATACCACCGGAACTCTTCAAGAATCCTTTATAACCCTTTGATAGCTTCAGTTTCCACGGGATTACCGGAACTTAATGATAATTAAGGTAAAGATTTTCTTTATAATGCTCGATAATCCTCCCATGAAAGAAAACTGCCTTGTTTGTAAATTTCATGGAAAATCTGTCGCAAGCGCTGCCCTGAGCACGATTTATCAGTCGGGCCAGAATCAGCACATTCACCTTTGCTACAGCCACTCAGTGGAATTCTTCAAGATGGGCCAGGTTAAATTCGTGCTAAAATACAGAAATGATTTCCGCGAACATGGCTTCAGTGACAAAGACGAAATCTTTCAGCACCTCGAATCAGCAGGCGCGCTCACTCAATTCCGTTAGGCAATTAAATGGAAGAATTCTGGACTTCTAAACTTTCACCTCTGGTGGAAAGGGATCACTTTATCCGCGAGGGACTTCTCACGCGCGGAGTTCTTGGTGATACCTATCACAAGGAAATGGAAAAAGTTCACATCGAGAATGCGCATAAACTCGAAGCGCTGATAAAAAAAAATGGTTTTCCTGTTTTATCGAATGCCGGCGAAAAGGGAACGCGCCTTTCCTGGATCATTGTTATTCATGCGATCTCCCTTCCTGATTTTATGAAAGAGTGCCTGACTCAGATGAGACTGGCAGCTGCTTCACAGGATTACCCGTTAGATCTCCTTGCTACGATTGAAGACCGGATTCTCTATTACGAAGGCAAGGGTCAGCTCTATGGGACTCAATATGACTGGATTGATGCTGAAATGAAGCCAGTTCCCATTCAGGATATCTCCTCTCTTCCATACCGCAGAAGATCCATGGGCCTTCCCCCGATGCAAGTGGAAGATTCCCGTGTTACCGAAGAGCGTCCTCCCAGTGATCCGGTGAAAAAAGCTCGGGAGCTTCAGCTCTGGCTTAAAAAAGTTGGCTGGCGGGTCTGATTCCCATAAAATGATCTGGCTAAGGAGAAGCTATGGCGCGTATTACTGTGTCCCCTGAGGATCAGCTCAAAGAACTTAAGCGTGGAGCATTTGAAATTCTTCCCGAAGAAGAAATGCTGAAGAAGCTAAAAAAATCTTTCGAGAAGCAAAAACCTCTGATCATAAAATTCGGTGCCGATCCTTCACGCCCTGATATTCATCTCGGTCACACAGTAGTGCTCCAGAAACTCCGCCTCCTTCAGGACTTCGGCCACGAAGTTTACTTTCTGATCGGTGATTACACGGCCCAGATCGGTGATCCAACAGGAAAAAATAAAACACGTCCGATTCTCACCGCTGAAGATGTCAAAGCGAATGCTGAAACTTATAAAGAGCAGGTCGGAAAAGTTCTCGACATGACCAAGACCAATGTTGTTTTCAACAGAGACTGGCTCGGGAAATTCGACGGCCTGGGACTTATCCAGTTAATGGCGAAAGGAACAGTCGGGGCCATGCTCCAGCGTGACGACTTTAACAAGCGCTACACGAACTCCGAACCAATCTACCTTCACGAGATGGTTTATCCACTCCTTCAGGGATACGACTCTGTCCATCTGAAGGCCGATCTTGAACTCGGTGGTACAGATCAGACTTTTAACCTGATGATGGGCCGGACACTTCAGTATGCTTACGGCCAGGAAGCCCAGTGTATTCTCACGATGCCACTGATCGAAGGAACTGATGGCGTGAATAAGATGTCAAAGTCGATGGATAATTACATCGCTCTCACAGACACTCCGACCAACATGTTCGGAAAAATCATGTCGATCTCAGATGAATTGATGAAGAAATATTATCTTCTCCTGTCCAGAAAACCTGCCGCCGAAGTGGATAAGACAATTTCGGATCTCATTAGCGGTTCCCTTCACCCTATGGAAGGAAAAAAATCTCTCGCTTCAGAAATCACCAGCTACTATCACGGTGAAGCTTCCGGGTCAGAAGAGCGCGAAAAATTTGAAGCTCGCTTCTCCAAGAAACAAGTTCTCGAAGACGTAGAAGTCTGCGAGCGTCCGCATGGACAAATAGGTCTTCTCGATCTCATGAGAGAGTTGAAGTTTATTGAGAGCAATGGCGAAGGCCGCCGCCTTCTTAAACAGAATGCAGTTAAGATCGATGGCAAAACCGTGAGTGCCGAAACTTTTGTCTTAGAAAAAGGACAGGAAGTCATTCTTAAGGCGGGTAAACTCAGGATTGTTAAACTTAAGGGTCTCTGATCAGATTAGTAGTTTCCCATTCCTGATTTGCCTTTCACTATCTCGACTCCAGCACTGCAACCGAGGCGGGTAGCACCAGCTTCAATCATCTTCATTGCGGTTTCTGCATCACGGATTCCACCACTGGCCTTGACGCCAATCTTCGGGCCTACCACTGAACGCATGAGCATCACATCCTCGACAGTCGCTCCTCCAGTGGAGAAGCCCGTGGATGTTTTTACGAAATCTACATTGGCGCGAACGGCGATTTCACAAGCGCGCTTTTTTTCGTCTTCAGTCAGAAGGCAGGTTTCAAGAATTACCTTGAGGATCGCACCCTGCTGATGACAAACCTGCGCCAGGGAAGACATGTCGTCCTGTACGTATTGCCAGTCACCGGATTTAACGGCCGAGACGTTCATCACCATATCAATTTCTTTTGCACCCTCAGCAACGGCCTTCATGGCCTCAAATCTTTTTGTCTCCATGGTCGAAGCCCCTAAAGGAAATCCGACAACAGTGCAGACTTTGACATTTGATCCCGCTAGAAGGGCCACGCATTTTTTCACGTAATAAGAATTCACGCAGACGGCAGCAAATTGATTTTCCTTTGCTTCCGCACAGAGTTTTTCAATTTGAGTGAGAGTGGCTTCAGGTTTCAGGAGTGTGTGATCAATGTATTGATTGAGTATCATTTTTATACCTTTGGGATGGCAGAGGCGAGGACGGCCGGTCTTTGAGAATGTATTTCCAGAAAATTTATGACTTCAGGTCTCTTCTCAATATTGATGATGTTTCTGAAAAGAGCCCAGTCAAGAAATGCATATAAAGTCATCGTCGCAAAATTCCAATCCGTGAGGGCCTTGTCTTTCAGGTAAGGCGAAAGATACTCGAGAACAGAATCGATTCTTTCTTTCTGACGATTGATGAACATGTAATTCTCATCTACATTCATGCCCGATCTTTTCATCAGAAGCAGGGCGATTCCTGAATCCATCGCTCCCTCGATACCGGTCAGAAGGTTTTCCTCTTTCCAGTCGAGCTCTTCAAATTTGTGAATCTGATTGAGGTACTGGAAAATCTGACGGGAGTCCCAGATTGTTTTGTCGTCGTGCTGAAGAACCGGGACCTGGTTTAGCGGATTAATTTTGTTAAGAAGCACAGCATCCTGAGTCTCGAAAATATTCATCTCTTTGAACTCAAAGGGAAGATTGTGCATAAGCATGCGCAGTCGTCTGACAAATGGCGATGTCTGGGATCCAAAAAGTGTATAGGCCATCATAAACTCCCTGATGAAACCGGATTGTCTGATAGAATGATGGGATATTTCAAGGAGTAAATATGAATCAAATTCTCGTAGTCGGCGATGACCAATTCTTCCATTCCCGCGAACTGCATCTCAATAATGACATCACTCACGCTTCTTCAGTTAACGAAGCTGTCTCTCTTTTAGAGACTATGGATTTTGGCGCTATCATTGCCCGCGATGGAGCTGATCTTCTGTCTCACGTCCGCGATCAGGGTAAGCACACTCCTTTCCTGAACATATCTCACGCAGCCTCTGCGGTTGATTGTTGTGGTGGACACCTTGCTCCCGAAGCAACTCTGATTGAGAAGACGGAAGTCCTGGGCCAGCTGATTAAACGCAATCACAATACAGACTGCTGATATTTTTTCATACGGGGCCGTCTAAAGTTTAGACGGCCTTCACCCCCTGTCTACATTCTGGTCACCTTCCCCTGTAATAAGTCCACGAAAGCATGGACGAGTTCTTGGCACGCTATTTGGATATAGAGAGCCATAACAATGAACTACATCCCAGGGGGGATATATGAAACTTTCTCTTTTTATGAATGTGCTTTTGATCTCTACTCTTTCCGTACTTGCCGTTGGTTGCGGGAAGGATAGTAAGAAGAAGAACAACAACAATGATTACTATTACAATCCTTACTTGAGTGGTGGATCAGTTGTTCAGGGCGAGCAAGCTGTGAATAGTTTAAATACCTGGATGGGCGCCACTGAAACCAGACCAACACCTTTTGGACTCCCAGCTGTAAGCTTATTGTATGCTGTGAGAGTAGGTGATGGCTGTTCTGAGAAATCATTCCTCGGCTTGAAATTTAATATTTGCTCATCATTTGGTAATAATAATATTACTTATCCGCCAGCTGAGATTGTAACTGTTCCGGCCAATCTTATGAGATCTGCCTATCCTAAAATGGCAGCGATTATGAATCCAGTAGCACCTACCTACTTAGTTGGTGTCTACCAGTACGGTCAGTACTTTGATGTTTATCATGCGGTTCAAGGTTCACAGAAGCTGGTTCGTTACACTATTGATACAAATCTTCACGCTGGGTTAAATCCGAGAGAAGTGGAAGATTCTAATACTGAGACCAAGAAAACGTTAACTAACTACTAGAAGATTCTCAAAGGGCCGCTTCGGCTGCCCTTTTTTTTTGCCAATTTTCCGAAATATTCCAACTCCCAACTGTTTTAGTCAGCCGCAACCTACCGATCGGTAGTTTTTTTGCAGTTTTCCACGACCGGGATCTATTCTGAGTTATTCTAGAATCAACCAATTTTCTTCATGAGGAACGTATATGGGTTATTACAAAGCTGATCTCCGTGACATCGAATTCAACCTTACCGAGCTTCTAAAAGTTCAGGACCATCAAAAATTCGGCCTGGGCAAAGATGACGTCAATGGAATTCTCGGTGAGTACAACAAATTTGTAGAGAACGAAGTCTTCCCGACCCGTGAGATTTCCGATCAACAGGGTGTGAAGCATGTGAACGGCAAGGTGCTCGCACCGGCCGTGTTCCATGAGTTAAATAAAAAGTTTTAT
>JAYVHR010000342.1:0-7157 GCA_043771075.1 Bacteriovoracaceae bacterium | reverse complement strand
GTAAAAAAAATTTAGAGTGAAAGATCAGCTGAGATGATTAGAAACAAGTTTAGTCATCTCAAACATCGTGACCTGTTTCTTCCCGCCAAAAACCGCCTGTAACTTTGCATCAGCGTTAATCGCGCGGCGATTCTTAGAATCCTGGAGATTATTTTTTTTAATGTAGGCCCAGACTTTCTTCATGATTTCAGTGCGCGGAATCGCCAGAGAACCAACTATTTCAGCGAGGGCCTTGGAGGGACTCAGTGGCTTCATGAAAGAGGTGAATTCTTTGCTGGTGGATTTTTTGGCAGTTGCTTTGGGAACGCCCGCTTTCTTAGTGGTCGCTTTTTTTTGAGAAGCTTTCTTAGCGGATTTCCTGGTCGATTTTTTCGTCGACTTCTTCGTGGATTTCTTCTTTGACTTCTTTGCCATGAGAAACCTCTCTTTCAATTAAAGGACTTTTACCCATTCGATGATGTTATTCGAAATCCCCATGGCGTTGCCGGTTCGCTTGTAACCATGGCTCTCGTTAAGAGCAATCATGCGGAAATTATCCATCGGGCAGTAATTTACGAGACGGGCAATATGAAGGCGCTTTGCCTCTTCTTCGTAGAAATTTTTAATCTGATGAGAAAAGCCATTACCCTGAAAGGCCATTTTAATGGGAGTATTCTTGGTAAAAAGCGTGTCGCCGTCTTTTTTGACGAGAACAGCAGCAACAATTTCTTCATCAGTTGTGACGGAATAGAGCTTCCAGCCAGTTTTGACTTCCTTCTTGATGTTATCCAGTGACCATGAAAAGTCCTGAGTATCAGTGAAGGCCTGAATATCGAATTTAGAAAGGTTAACAACCTCTTCTTCTTTCTTAGCTTCTTTAAAAACCAATTCTTTAATATCGTCCATTAAGCTCTCTGGTAAATATACCTTAATAAGTCACAACCTATTGTAACGATAATAATTTCATATAATCAAACTTATTTTGGCAACTCATGACTCAGGGATGAAGTTGAGTTCATCTTCGTTGAAAACCGCCACACCTTTCTCGTGAAGTTTCTCAAAAAGAGTCCGGTCACTCTCATTGGAATACGGAGCGGCCACGTAGACAGTCAACTCTTCAACGTCAACGAGCTCAGGCAGCCGTGTGCTCTGATAAAGAGTTGAGATTTCAGCAGATGTTAAAAAGGCTTTTAATTCCCTCACTTTATCAGCGAGGCGTAAATGCCGGAACGGACCTTTTTCGCGGGGGTAAACATAGTTATGTGAGAAATTTTTAAATGGCCACGCACGAAGCCACTGGAAAATAGTCTGAAAAAGCTTGTCTTCATTTGACCCCAGTCCTTCAAGGGCCGGCTCCGAGTTTCTATCCCGGAGAAAAGCTTCACATTCTCTGACGGTGAGAGTTTCCAGAAGCGCCGTTTTTTTTCCGACTAAAAGACTGCCCATCGACTCCAGAAGAAGAATCTGCGCAGGTTCGAGCACACCGGAAAACGACAAATTTTTGACAGACTGAAAGTCCCCGTCCATTTCCACCCAGAGAGAAATTTCATCTCCCGGAAATTTGCGCATGCCCGGAGTAACTTCGGGTTGAAAAAAGCGGGGCGTTTCAAGAATTTTTCCCGCGCGAGTGGAATTCACCTTCACCATTTCGGTCTCCTGTCGTTAAGATGGACTCTAGCATGAAATTACCAAAAGAGCTTGGAGACAAATCAGAATGGGTTCTGGTGGGACCGATGGGTCCCGTGCTGCCTGATTTATTTTCTGCACTTCCTGTTCTTGCTGTTGATGGCGGAGCAAACTGGACTTCACGCATGAATGCCTGGGTAGGAGACTCCGACTCCTGCAAGAAGGCCCCCGCAACTTCTGTGGTATTTCAGCTCCCCGCTGAGAAAGATGCCTCCGATTTTTCCTTTGCCCTGAAACTTTTTGACCGCCAGAAGAGTTATCACTTTCATCTCTGGGGATTCTCCGGTGGAAGAAAAGACCACGAGTTATTTGTCTGGGGTGAGATCCTCGCCTATCTTGAGCAGCATCCGGAAACCAAATTCACACTTTATGATAAAAACGGAAGAGTGGAATTTCACTTCATGGGTTCAGGTCACTGGCGCTTCCAGCATGTCGGAACATTCTCACTCGGGAGCATCCGGAAAATCCGCGTAAAACTCAGCGGTAAAGTGAAATATCCCATGAATGTGGAGTCGTGGCTTCCGGCCCTCTCAAGCTGGGGACTCTCGAATGAAGGTTCGGGAGAAATTATACTGGAAAATGAAGGTTCGGCCTTCATTCATTATCCGGAGGAAGAAGTATGAGAGTTCCTTTTCTCGATATCCTCCGCGCTGTTGCCGTTATCTGGATGTTTATTTTCCACGTGACCTACGACATGAGAATGTTCGGTTTCAACAGTATCAATTTTGCCGAAGGTTTCTGGTTTGCCTTTCCCCGCATCATCGCCGGAACTTTTCTTTTCTGTGTCGGGATTGCCCTCAATTACACTCACGCAGAGAAAGTCAAAACAACTGCCCTTTTCAAGCGTCTGAAGCAAATTGGTATTTCGGCCCTTCTGGTCAGCGTCGGCACCTATATCGCTTTTCCAAATCAGTGGATCTACTTCGGCACTCTTCACTGCATTCTGGCGGGGAGTCTTCTGGGTGCTTTTTTTGTTCATCGCCGGAAAGCGGCCTTGGCACTCATGATTTTTCTTCTCTTTCTCCAGTACGTGGCGGGTTACGACATTAAGTGGGTCTCGAATGTCCTACAGCGTCCCTCCATGGATTTTATTCCGATTTATCCCTGGTTCTGGGTTATCCTCGCCGGCATTCTTCTGGGACCGTATTTGTCAAGGATCAGCTTCCTCATGAATCTCAGAACGCCAAAGTTTTTTGCTTTTCTGGGGCGTCATTCGCTCGTGATTTATCTCGTTCACCAGCCGCTGATCTTCGGGGCACTTTCTCTTTATCAATACCTCCACAAAAAATGACAAACTTGATTTTCTTGTGAGAAAGTAAGAGCTCATGAACACGCTCATTGCCTCTTACCGGAAAGTTGAACTTTTCTTCGGAAATCTCAAGTTCGCCGTTGTCATCGTATCCCTTTTTGCCATTACTCTTGGCTTCGGCACTTTCATGGAGTCATACCATGGAACGGAATATGCCAATCGCCTGGTTTATAAATCCCTCTGGTTCATGGGCATTCAGTTCACCATGTTCCTTTCAATTCTTTTTGCGGCACTCATCCGGCTTCCGCCGAAAAAACATCTTTACGGCTTTTACACCATTCATTCGGGACTTATTATTCTCTTCCTCGGTTCCTACATTACTTATGAAGGCGGAGTCGACGGAACGATTACTCTCACTCCGAATCTCCCGACACGACAGATCACGCTGAATGAGGATGAAATGCGCATTCAGTTCCCGAATCGCGGGAAGGAAGTCTCCGTCACTCTTCCCTTCAGTGCTTTTGAAACAAACCTGAAGCTTGATTACGAAGAGATAAAACTCGGGCGTTTTCTTCCTTTCGCCAAAGAAGAGCTTAACTGGATCCCGGTGAAGATCGCTGACCCGGGCCAGACTTCTTCACGCTATAAACTCTTCAATGACCAGTTCGGCGAGACACTTACGCTGACTCTTCATCCGATGTCGGATTTCAATAACACACTTCAACTCGGTCCGCTGAATGTCCATTACATGCCTGCCTCGCTGGCAAAATGTTTTTCTTCGCAGGAAGAGCATGGACTCATTGTCTGGAATGGTGAGAATCGCGGATGCATGGCCCCGACAAAATCAGAGCTCCGGAGAAAAAAATCTTCTACGGGCAAAGAAATAGTCGCCATCAATTTCGAAGGAAAGGAAATCGCCTTTATTCCTGAGATGTCTCCTCTTCCCCTGAATACCGAACTCAGTCTTGATGAAAAATCCCCTTACCGCATTTTCTCGCGGAAACTTTTTGAACAGACTCCGCATCTCTTTCTCTTTGGTGAGAGTGCTGCTTTCTTCAATAAGAATACCGGAAAATGGGAAACGGGATTCGTAAGTAAGGACAAGGCCCTGGAACTTCCGTGGATGGGATTCAAAGTTCTGCTGCTTGAAACAAGATCTGAGAGTTATCCGGTTATGCGGCCCGAGTATGTGAAACCGGTTCAGGATAACAGCCAGATTATTGAAGGCGACAAGAAGGCCGTAGAGGTTTTTGTCGGCAAGGATACATTCTGGGTGCGCTCAGGTGAACCGGTGGCCTTTAACCTTAACGGCGAAAAAATCACATTCGATCTGACGAAGAAAAACATCACTCTTCCTTACGAGATTGTTCTGGATCAGTTCAAGATGGATACTGACCCGGGAACAACCAATCCCGCTTCATTTGAAAGTTTCGTGACTCTTTTCAAGGGAAACGAAGGCTCAGAAAAGCATCACATTTTCATGAATAATCCATTGAAGTATAAGAACTTCACCTTCTATCAGGCCTCATACTTTCAGAGCCAGGAAGGTCCGCTCGGTTCAGTTCTCTCGGTGAATTTTGATCCGGGAAGACCGTGGAAATACCTTGGTTCACTCCTCCTCGTGTTCGGGAGTATCTGGCATTATTTTTTAAGAAGAAAAACCCTGAAGTCCGGAGGCGCCCGTGCGTAATCTCTTTCTCCTCCTTTCCATTCTCTTTTCCCTCTCAGCATTTGCTCAGGGGCCTATGAATTTTTGCACCGACGAGCTGGAAACCTTTCCGGTCCTCGCGCAGGGAAGAGAAAAGCCACTTTATGTTCTGGCCGGAGACAGCATCCGTTTCATCACTGGTGAAAAGAAAGTCGGGGAATTCTCAGCGGTGGTCGCGTTCTGTAAATTATCCCTCAAGGTTTTCGGCATGCCGCTTGAGCTACCGGTCAATATCCGGGTCGATCATGTGGATGTGAGAAAGTTTCTTGGTGTGAATGAAAACACAAACAGCGTTCCGGTGAATGAACTTCTGGAAAAATTCGACCTTATCCAGGGCGAAATCCGGACCCAGAAAGAAAACAACTCTTATAAAAAAGAACTGACGAAGGTTGCCGGAAGAATTCAGACCTATAAAGCAGTGATCTCGGGCCAGGCCTGGACCGTGCCAGTGGTGGAAAACGGGAAAGTAAGCTTCCTCACCCTCGCGGAATTTCTCTCGGAAGATAGAGTGATGTCGGCCAGAGGGAGCGGCAATCCCGTTCAGGTCCTCATTGATCGTGCGAAAGCGGATTATCTTTCGGCCAAAGGGGATGACTACCTCCTGGAGCTTAAATACTTCAAGCTGAATCCTTTTCTCTGGGCCCTTCTTCTTTCACTGGCCGCCATCTTTGCTTTTGTTCTTACAAAAAACCGCAATTACGGAATCGCACTGACGGCGATGACGATTCTCCTTCAAATCGCAGCGATGACTTTGAGAGTTCTTATTTCAGGCCGGGCACCTGTCACCAACATGTATGAAACAGTCATGTTCTCAGGTTTTGGTGCCCTTATTCTTTCTTCGATTATTACTATCTACCGTAAGGAAATAAGTTTTATCCTCGCGGGCCTTGGCTACAACGTGCTTTGCCTTATGATGATGAAATTCGCCAACGGCATGCTTGATCCGGGAATTTCTCCCCTGGTACCTGTGCTCCGGGATAATTTCTGGCTTTCCACTCATGTGACGACGGTGATTCTTTCTTACGCAGCACTTGCCCTGTCGTGGATACTTGCGAACTCAATTCTTATCCGTGATTCTTTGGGGAAACTCAAAGCGGAGGATTACCGTTATCAGGTTGATCTCACTTATACCTGTATAAAGTTTGGTGTTGTCCTTCTTGCTGGCGGAGTGATTCTGGGTGGAGTGTGGGCGGACTATTCATGGGGAAGATTCTGGGGATGGGATCCGAAAGAAACGTGGTCACTCATCGTTCTTCTGGTCTATATGGCGATTCTTCACGGGAAGGGAACCACCTGGATTCCCCCGAGACGCTTCATCCCGCTGGTCGCCGGTGCTTTCATGAGTGTGATGATGGCCTGGTTCGGAGTGAATTACATTCTGGCCTCGGGCCTTCACTCCTATGGATTTTCTGAAGGGGGAGCAATCTTTCTCGGAAGCTTCTTTATTCTCCAGATCGCAATTCTTATCGTGACCCGTTTCAAAGTAAAGCAGGCAGCATGATGAAACACGTCTGGAGTTATCTCAAAATCAGAAAGAAGTTCTGGCTTCTTCCGATACTTGCGGCCTTTCTGGTTCTGGGTGTTTTGATTCTCGTATCTCCATCCAATCCTTATGCCCCTTTTATCTATACATTTTTTTAAATGAAAGAAGAGCTCATCCTTGGTATCTCCTGCTACTACCACGACAGTGCAGCAGCACTGATCAGGAATGGAGAAATTCTGGGGGCCGTCCAGGAAGAGCGCTTCTCGCGCAAAAAACACGATTCTTCATTTCCTTCTCAGTCCATCAGCTGGCTCTTAAAAGAACATAAACTGAGTCTGGGGAATCTCACGGCCATCGTTTATTACGAAAAGCCCTTCGTGACTTTTGAGCGGATTCTCGAAACCCACCTGAACTACGCTCCATGGGGTTTTATTTCTTTCATGAGATCCGTGCCTATTTGGATCAAAGAAAAACTTTTCCTGGAAAAAGATATCCTCAAAAAATTAAAGGCGATTGAGGCAGTGGATTTTCCCGCTATCTCATGGTCTGAGCATCACCTCTCTCACGCGGCCGGAGCATTCTATCCCTCTCCTTTTTCTGATGCTGCGATTTTATGCGTTGATGGAGTCGGCGAATGGGCCACGACATCGGCCTGGACCGGATCCGGAAAAGATATCCTTCCCCTCTGGGAAATACATTTCCCTCACTCGCTCGGACTTTTTTATTCGACTATGACTGCTTACCTTGGCTTCAAGGTAAACTCCGGCGAATACAAAGTCATGGGACTCGCTCCTTATGGAAATCCCGTTTATACAGAACTCATGCTGAAAGAACTGATTGAGCTTCTTCCTGACGGAGCATACTCCCTCAAGATGGATTATTTCGATTACGGACATAAGATGAAAATGTCCGGAGAGAAACTGGAGAAACTTCTGGGTCGCCCGGCAAGGAGGCCGGAAGCCATGATGGATCAGTTCCATATGGATATAGCGGCCTCACTTCAAAAAACTCTTGAGCGCGCACTCATTCACGTCACGAGTCATCTTCAAAAA
>JAYVHR010000341.1:0-2092 GCA_043771075.1 Bacteriovoracaceae bacterium | reverse complement strand
GTTTCGTTAACTATTGTTTTCAGAATTTTTTGTAACTTCAGTGTCATTCTGATACTCATCACCTCCTTTACGGGCATATGCCCAAAATTTTTTCGAGGTGTCCAAACATGAAGACCTTTTCATTCATCGCTCTCTTAGTCCTTTCATTCTCAGCAGCAGCACAGACGCTGCCCGATTATGGCTACCCACTGACTGACATTCTTACACGTGGTCAGACCAAGGACACATTGTTCTCGGGCCTCAATCGTACTCTCGTAAAGACAGGCAGTTCGATCTGTTCGAATCGCGCTCTCATCTGGACTTACGATATGAAGAGAAATCACAACATCAACGCTGCTAAAATCTTTCTTTTCTACACAGGAAAGAACGGAGAAATCGGTAGCAAGAAATGGTGGTACCACGTTGCTCCGGTTGTGAATGAAGGCGGACAACTCTGGGTAATCGACGGAGGCTTCTCAGGCTTCGTAAAGCGCCCGATGCTCATTGCTGACTGGCTTACAAAATTCGTCGATACTCCAAACTGTAAAATGATCCAGTCCCGCGAGCATGATCTTTTCGAAAGAATGTTTGCTGGAAGAATGTACCCGGAATATACACCTGAATACGGTCAGAATGATTGTTATGCAGTGATTACTCCAGGCATGTTCTGGACTCCTGCAACTGTTGCGATGGGTACACTTCAGCAGGATGCTGATGGCCGTCCGATTCGTTTTAACCGTGATCAATATGATATGAGCGAACTTCTTCAGGCCTGCAAAGAAGCAGCTGCTGGACGCCTCGGATCTGTTTTTGGCGGAAAAAATAAAAAGTGCCGCGAGTATCTCGGACTTCCGACTAAGGAAGACTAAAAAGTCACTGTCGTATATCGACAGTCTTTCCAGTCTGCCCACGGGTTCTTTTCGGTTTTAGTTGTGTAATCACGATTAAAGCCGGGAAGAACCAGATGAATCTTCGGTAGCTTTTCCATTTCAATTATCATTCTCATCGATGCACCGGAATTGTGTTCATACACTTTCCGGTCTTCGTTCCATTTCGCCGTTCCCGGATCCACTGTATGATTGTCTCCCCCGGCACCAACTTCCGGAGCAAATTTCCAGTCCGTATTCTTCGAGAGATGCGCGAACGCGAGTTTGTGAACATCACCCCAGCTTCTGCCGGAAATCTCTTCTAAGGCAGTCTGGTAGATTTCCCGCATGTCTTTTATTCTCCCGTCAGACTTCTCCCCGAGGAGTCGCCAGAGTCCGTATTCGTTCACGTCCCACTTGAGCATCAGGAGATCAGTGAACCGTCGATAGAGACCCACTTCCTTTCCGGATTCATTGGTCTGAAAATCCCAATTCTCTAGTTCAGGAATTTTGAGGTGAGTGAGATAGAGGGGAACAAAATATTTCGCATCCACGGCCTGTCGGTCACACTGGATTTTTTTAAAGCTAGCGAGTGTCTGTCTCTCCTGAAGGAGTTCATCAATGCGGTTTCCTCGGAAGGAAAACGAATAACCCCGGCCTCCGTTAAGTTCAGCATCTGCCGGCAGGTGGCGGTTGTTGGCCGAATAAACATAACCGCGTGAAGGATTCATGACATGAGGACGCTCTTCCGCGGACAGAACTTCGTAGTTCGTGAGAGATGAGTAGGGAATAGTCTGCATGCCAAAGGGAGTTACACCTACCGAGCGGATAATATTTCCCACGACCCGGTAACCGATATTTCCATCCGTATCTGCGAAGACAAAATTCCAGGAAGGAAGGCCGACGTTTTTCAGTTTTTCCTCCATCTCCGTCACACTCTTCACGGACGGAAGTGAAAACATCGGTGTGATGTCTGATGCCTTGAGATTAAAGCCAGTCCACCGCAGGAACATGCGCTCGTTTCTCTCAGTCTCGAGCGGAAGGACCGGAGTTCCGTGAATAGTCCTTTCAAAGCTCTTGAAGAAGAACGGAAGTTTCAAGAACCAGAATTTAATCCAGACAAGTGGACGGATCGTTTTAATATGATTCGCCGGAAGATCTTTCACGAAGACAGCATCGGCAGTATTAATATAGGCATTCGTGAGACCCCAGGCGACTTTGCCGTTGGTTCCACTTGCAACGAGGGG
>JAYVHR010000340.1:0-5392 GCA_043771075.1 Bacteriovoracaceae bacterium | reverse complement strand
CTCACCGAAAGGTGTGGGGTCGGTAGAAAAAATCGAAATCGGATTATCCAAGACTGTGAATCATCCTCTCGAAGTGGAAAAGATCGAAGGCACACTGGTTGTCCGCACTCCGGTTCTGGATTTCACCTGGCACGAGGCCTGGAAGTTTCTCCTGGATGCTGAATCCATTTCTCTTTTAAACGCAAATCTCACTGCCGGAAAAGGGAAGCATGACATCTCGGTTGATCAGGCCAAAGTCTTTTTAAAGGGCGAATACAGTCTCCGGAAGGCGGTTGCTCACTGTGAGGGGAGCTCAGTTCTTCCCGATCTCGAGTATCAGCTGATGGAAGACTGCCGCGAAAGCATGAAAGTGGAAGCTGATCGCCTCGATGTTCCGCTGGATGGTTTCCTGATTGATATGCTTTCGCGCCTTCCGGTGCCGGATGAAGAGCAGCCACTTAAGAATTTTACCCTGACCGTGAAGGAAGGCGATTTCTACATGTATTTTCTCGCGAGTTACGTCGTGAAAGCGGGCCTTCGTTCCTGGGGATCGTTTCACTACGAAGATGAATTGAAATCGATGGTGATCAGAATTGATCTGATAAAGTTCGGCATTCTTCCTGTGACCGGAATGGTGATGAAGGAACTTAAAGAAAGAATCAAGGATCCGCGGATTAAAGTCGAGCCACCTTTTATCCGGATCAGGATGAGAGAATGAAAAAAGAGCTGAAGAGCATTCAGGGCATCGATACTGTCTGCGTGGAAAGTGAAAGTGCTGACACGGCGGTTGTTTTCTTTCATGGCTACGGCGCCAACATGAATGATCTGTTTCCCCTCTGGGAACTCTGGCACCGTGATCAGTTTAACTGGTATTTTCCCAATGGGATTCTGCCGCTTCCGATGGGTTACTATGAAGGACGCTCGTGGTTTTCAATCGATATTGAAGGTCTTGAACGGGCCATGCGCGAAGGCCGCCATCGTGATATGGCCGCTTACATCCCCGCAGAACTCGAATCAACATTAAAGCATCTGGAAGCTTTTCTTCTCGATATCATGAAGAAGCACAAGAAACTCATCCTCGGGGGTTTTTCCCAGGGTGCGATGTGCGCGTCTCATCTCGCGATGAAGGACAGTTTCGCTGTTGATGGACTGATACTTCTTTCCGGCAATTTACTGGCAGATGGAAAGTTTCCGAAATCAGCAAAAAGTATTCCGTTTTACATGGCACATGGAACGAGTGATCCGGTTCTTGGAATTGAAGGGGCGAAGGCACTCGAGAAAAAGCTTCAGGGAATGAATTTCCAGGGGAAACTCAGCACATTTCCCGGGGGACATGAAATCCCCCAACAGGTGGTAAAGGAAGTGAGTACGTTTCTCGGGCAATTTACTTAAGAAGTGACTGAACTCCGGCCATTGTCGATTTATCGAAAGCGGTGCGGGTTTCTTCCACTGAGAAAGCGCGATTGATCCGTCCGCTGCCAAACGATGCTCCCATAAATCCACCGATGATATCTCCGAACTTCCACTGATCCTCAGTACTGCTCATCGCCAGACGTGCGGGATCATCCAGAAGGTAACGGTCATCCTGGGCCGCAGTCACAAATTCATAGGTAAGAGTCATCATGAGTGGGGCAATGAACGCGAAACGCGCAGGAACACCTTTTTTCTTCAGTGCGTGGGCGAGATAAGTCGGCACGTAAAAATGATAAATGGTCCGGTGAAGTTTCGCCTGGACTACTTTCGGATAAAAAAGTCCCTGGAAATTATCGCGGTTATTGTCCAACACCTGGTTCAGGTTATCGATCGTCCGATCAAGAAGGTTCCGGTTGGAATCAAAGTAAGCACTCGTACCCTGGGCACCGCTGATCTCAAGATAAGCGAGGTGAAGTTTAACCGGGGATACGTCCTGAAAAAGAACGGCCAGAGAGCGGGCAGCTTCAAATTCGCCGCCATTATAAAATTTCAGGGTGAGATCCCAGAGATTCGGGAGCTCCGTTTTGCGGCCGGTGATAAAACTGTTCAACTCAGTGTTGATCAGGCGGAGATAATTTTCTGTTTTCTGATCCGAAAGCAGTGAAAGGAAATCTTTCCGGAAGGCGACAAAGACAAATGAGTCCGGATTATTTTTGTCGAGAAGGACGGGCGACTTTTTGTCAGTGAAAAGGATATCAAAATCCAGCAGTGTCACTTTCTGATCAACAGCTTCCTGACATGAGTCGAGCTCAGAGTCTTTCATGTAGCGGGCACAGCGGTTTTCGAGGAGAGAATAGAGTGCGGCCTCGCGAAGAATGCGGCTGCCGGCGAGAAAACGTAAAAGAGGATTCGTGTCTTCCACACGACGAACTGCGTGAGCAGAAGACGTGAGAACGAGAAAAAGGGCGACGAAGATTGAATGCATTTTCATACTCATCCTTTGTTACCAGATAAAAGTAGACGGTTTTACCTTTCCTTGTCCAATTTTCTTATTTGACGCGGAATGACTGTCAAAGGTTTAACTCCTGAAATTTCTTGGATTTCTAATTTTCACGGAGTGTTCCCTGTTTTATACTATGACCCAAAGTTAAACCCCCAAATTATCGAGTTCCGACTATGAACGATTTTTCGTACGTCTCCTCATCCGACAATTCATTCATCGATTCACTTTATGCTGACTTCAGAAGAAATCCTGATTCAGTGGACACGAGCTGGAGACAGTTTTTTAAGGGTGTCGAATTCGCTCTCTCGCAACCAGTTTCGACGAGTGATGACACTTCAGTTGTTTCCAATCTCGGGAAAGAATTTAAAGTTTATCGCCTGATTCAATCCTACCGTTCAAGAGGTCACCTGATCTCCACGACAAATCCGATCCGTGAACGCGTGAACAGATTCCCACGCCTTGATCTTGAAGATCACGGACTCAGCGCTTCTGATCTCGAGGAGAGTTTTACTATCGGCGAACTTCTGGGGCTAAAGAACGCGAAACTCAAAGACATCATCGCGCGCCTTCGCAGTCTCTACTGCGGAAACATCGGTGTCGAGTACATGCACTCAAACGACACGGAAATCCGTGAATGGTTTCAGGAAAGATTTGAGGCGAGCCAGGGTCATACGAATTTTACGATCGATAAGAAAAAACGCATTCTCTCGAAACTCAATGAAGCCGTCGCTTTTGAGAACTTCCTGCATACAAAATACGTTGGTCAGAAACGTTTCTCACTCGAAGGTGGGGAAAACACCATCCCTGCTCTGGACGCGATCATTAACAAATCTGCCAGCTACGGTGTGCAGGAAGTTGTGATCGGCATGGCCCACAGAGGCCGCCTCAACGTACTCGCCAACATCATGGGCAAAACTTACGACTACATCTTCAACGAGTTTGAAGGGCAGGCGACTCCGGATCTGACGATGGGTGACGGAGATGTGAAATATCACTTGGGGTATTCTTCCCAGGTTTCTGCTTCGGGCGGAGAGAAAGTTTACCTGAAACTCATGCCGAACCCTTCGCATCTGGAAGCGGTCAGTGCGGTTGTTCTCGGCTACTCACGGGCCCAGGGCGACACGCTTTACAGTGCCAATCCGAATTCCATTCTTCCGATTATCATTCATGGAGATGCGGCGGTGGCAGGGCAGGGAATCTGTTACGAAACAGTCCAGATGTCCGCACTCAAGGGTTACAACGTCGGTGGTGCCATTCACTTCGTGATCAACAACCAGATTGGTTTTACGACAGACTTTGATGATGCCCGCTCTTCAATTTACTCAACTTCAGTTTCACGTGTTCTGGAAGTACCTATCCTTCACGTCAACGGTGACGATGCGGAAGCTGTTGTTTATGCCGTGGAGCTCGCGGCTGAGTTCCGCGCGAAATTCCACAAGGATATATTCGTCGATATGGTCTGCTATCGTAAGCACGGCCACAATGAAGCGGACGAGCCACGATTTACTCAGCCGAAATTCTATAAGCAGATTTCTCAGCACGCGAATCCCCGTGAAGTTTACAAAGATAAACTCATTGAAGGAAAACAGATCGAGGCGCAACTGGCTGTCCAGATGGAAGAGCAGTTCAAGAATTTGTTACAGGATCGTTTTAATTCTGTGAAACAGAAGCCGCTTCCGTACCTCTACCAAAAACCGGAAGAGCAGTGGAAATCATTCCGTCGTTCGACACCGAAGGATTTTGATTATTCCCCGAAGACAAATGTGTCACGTGACGTTCTTGAAAAAACTCTTCACGCGCTCACGACCCTTCCGAAAGATTTCAAACCGATTCAGAAAATCGAGAAACTTCTTGAGGAAAGAAAAACCAGATGGACCGATGACCAGTTTGACTGGGCCCTGGGCGAACATATGGCCTACGGCTCACTTCTGCAGGAAGGAATCAGTGTCCGGATGTCCGGCCAGGATTGTATCCGCGGAACTTTCTCTCACCGTCATGCCGGTATCGTTGACGAGAACCTTAATACCCGTCATATTTTCCTGAACTCCATTGCTGAAAAGCAGGGGAACTTTAAAATCTACAACTCACTTCTCTCTGAGTACGCTGTCCTCGGTTTTGAATACGGTTACTCACTCGGGTCTCCGCAGACTCTCAATATCTGGGAAGCCCAGTTCGGAGATTTCGCTAACGGGGCGCAGACAATCATCGATCAGTTTATCTGCTCAGGTGAATCGAAGTGGCAGAGACAATCTGGTGTCGTCATGTTCCTCCCGCACGGCTACGAAGGGCAGGGACCGGAGCATTCAAACGCAAGACCAGAGCGTTTCCTTCAGCTCGCTGCTGAATGGAACATGGTTGTTGCTAACCTCACAACCCCGGCGAACATTTTCCACATTCTCCGTCGTCAGGTGAAATGGGATTTCAGAAAGCCACTCGTGATATTCACGCCGAAATCTCTTCTTCGTCATCCGGAAGCAGTATCAACTGCGAAGGAATTCACCGATGGGATTTTCCAGGAAATCATCGACGACTCTTACGTAAATTCTAAGGACGTGAAGCGGCTTCTTCTTTGCAGCGGTAAAGTCTATTACGACCTCAAGGCAAAACAGCAGAAAGATAAACGCAAAGACGTGGCGATTGTCCGTCTCGAGCAGCTTTATCCGATGCCGGAAGAGCAGAGCTGGAAGCTCATTGAAAAATACAAGCACACTGAAAAAGTATGGGTTCAGGAAGAGCCAAAAAACATGGGGGCCTTCACTTTCCTCCGCCGGTACACCCAGTTTGATGATTTCAAACTGATCGCCCGGAAATCTTCTGCCAGCCCTGCGACCGGATACGCATCCGTACACGCTCAGGAGCAATTGAAGATCGTGAACAATGCCTTCGCTGAAAAAATTGAGACAGTTTAAAAAGGATAGTTATGGTTGATGTTAAAGTTCCTGCCGTTGGTGAATCAATCTCTGAAGTCACAATCGCCTCGTGGATGAAAAAAGACGG
>JAYVHR010000339.1:0-6830 GCA_043771075.1 Bacteriovoracaceae bacterium | reverse complement strand
TGATAGTGCCGTTCCTGATATCCAGAAATGGAATCAAGACTATCAGTCCATTTCTTATCCACCTCAAAGAGAAAGATCAAATCTGGATTCCGTTTTTTTATGAGGTCGGCCAGTTTCTTTTTTTCGTTGTTAGTCTGGATCACGCTAAAGGTGAGAACAGAAAACTCACCTTTTCTATGTTGATGCATCTGAGATTCGATCGGTGAAAGCGGCGAATAAGGATAGAGCCGGTAGAAATCAAGACCTAAGGCCGCCAGCGGAATGAGCAAAGAGAAAAGCATCTTCTTTTTTTTTGCCGTATTGCCAGGATCGTCATCGGTATAGGATCATCAGTTGCAGGCGGGGAAAATCCCAAAGTCCCACCGTGTATCTTTGAAAAGAATCACCGCTTCTCTCCCATTCATAAGTAAACACAGACTGTTGCGCGGGAATTGTCTGACTGCTATATTTAATGCATGTCAAAATCCATCACATCCATCAAGCGTTATCCTTCGGTGACTAATGAAACCCTCCAGGGTTGGGATAGTGCTGATGAACTGATTTTGAACCACATCCGAAGTCTCAATTCTGAGGGCAAAAGAATTCTCATTCTCAATGATAATTTTGGCGCATTGAGTGTCGGTCTGGAAGAATTCTCTGTCGTCTCGTTCACGGACTCCTATGTCAGTGCGAAGGCAATCAGTCTCAACAGCAATCAGAAAATTATGCCCATTCACGATCTCGGCGAACTCGAGGGAGTTTTTGATTTCGTGCTTCTGCGTATTCCGAAGAATATGTCTTTTTTTGAAGACCAGCTTTGTCACCTCACTCATCATCTGAGGCCCGGATCAAAGATCATCTGCGGGGCCATGGTCAAGCATCTCGCTCCCACCAGTTTTGATCTATTAAATAAGTACATCGGCGTGACAACAACAAGCCTTGCCGAAAAAAAAGCACGACTCATCTTTGCAGATTTCCAGAAAGAGGAAGTGGGCTCTCCTTTTCCGCAAACGATCGAGCTGGATGGATTTGAAAAGCCATTTACCAATCACTCAAATCTCTTCAGCCGCGAGAAACTCGATATCGGATCACGTTTTTTCCTGGAACATATTCCGCGCGGGGCTTTTCAGAAGATTCTCGATTTAGGTTGTGCCAATGGACTCATTGGTATTAAGGCGAAGTTGCAGAATCCGGGGGCGAAGATTATCTTCACTGATGAATCCTGGATGGCGATAAAAAGTGCGCGCGAAAACTATAAGAATCATTTCCAGGACGAAGCAGAGTTTTTCTGGACCAACTGCTTTGAAGATCACGACGTGAAGAACATTGATCTCGTCCTCTGTAATCCACCTTTTCACCAGCAGAACACAATAGGTGATTTTATCGCCTGGCAGATGTTTAAGGACGCGTTCGAGGTTCTTCAGAAAGGTGGACGTTTAGTGGTGATCGGTAACGGCCATCTGGGTTATCAGATTAAGATGAAAAAAATCTTCGGCAACAGCAGAACGCTGGCGACCAATCAGAAATTTATGATTTGTGAAAGCCGCCGCTAGATCCTGATCCGTGAGTCAGCTTCCCGGATTCTACCGGCCAGAGTTTTGATAAATGCTTCGAACCATGCCGGTTGAGTTTTCAGAACTTCCTCTACGGTCTTCAGGGGAATTTGAAAGAGCTTACAATCAGTGACGGCCCGTACTGTCGCACTCCGTGGTTGCTGATCGATGAATGACATTTCCCCCACCAGCTCGCCGCTGTGGATGTAACCGAGGATGACATTTTCATCGCCATCTTTCCTGGTAACAATCATCTGTCCTTCCTGGAGAAGGTACATACTATGAGACTCTTCACCCTGATGGAGAAGGATTTTATCAGCTTCAATCTGGACCGCCCAGGCCATGCTTTTTTCCAATGAGAGGATTTCCTGAAATCTTAACAGCTGTGCTACTCTCTGACCATGGCCATGACTACTACCCTCTACCGCTTTCAGATTGAACTGAGTGATATTGATCGCGCGGTCTATGAGACTCTGGATTTCCGGGTTGCCCAGCATCCCTCTGAAGGAATTCATTATCTGCTGACGCGGGTTCTGGCCTTTGCCCTGAACAGCGGTGAAGACCTGGCATTCGCGCCCACCGGACTTCACGATCCCGATGCGGCGGCCATCAGTATTCCGGAGGCCAATGGTGGCTTCAGGCTTCTCATTGAAATCGGCAGTCCGAGTGCCAAAAAACTTCATAAGGCGACTAAGCTTTCCCGGGCAGTGAAAGTCTATACCTATAAAAATCCCGAACTCATGATGAAGGAACTCCGGGAAGAAAAAATCCACCGTGCCGAAGACATTGAATTCTACTCAGTATCTCCGGCGTTTCTGGATGAAATCGTTCCCCTCTTAAAGAAAGACAACCGCTGGGGAATTCTGTTCAACGACGGAACAATCACTATCCAGGCGGGAGAGAAATCAGTCTCCGGCGAGCTCAAAGTGCATAGTTTCGCGGGATGACACTCAGCAGATTTAACGCTAAAATCGGCCTATGAAAGTTCTCCTGATCCTTCCTCCTTTAACCCAGTTCAATACACCTTACCCGTCCACGGCATACCTGACTTCCTATCTCGAAAAAGCGGGCCATGAAGTTAACCAGGTAGATCTGGGTCTCGAACTCATACTCAAAATATTTTCCAAAGAGGGACTGAAGAGAATCAATCAGGAAGTCAGAAAAATAAAAACGAAAAATGAGTTTCTGGATTTCTATCTGGATGCGGCCCCGGAATACGAAAATAACATCGATGACGTGATTTCATTTCTTCAGACGAACAACTCATCCCATCTTCAGAAATATATTGAGAGACAGACACTCCCCGAGGGTCCGCGTTTTATCCCGCTGGATGATAATCAGGGCGGTGTTCTCGATCTCTATCACAAGTTAAGTGACATCGATAAGGCTAAACACATCTGCAGTCTTTATCTCGATGATCTCGCCGATCTGATCCGGGACTATGTCGATCAGGACTTTGGCTTCTCCCGCTACGCCGAAAAAATTGCCGTCGCCCTTACCTCCTACTCTCCTATCCATAAACGACTGAAGAGAAAAACAGTCATCGATGAATGGATCAGTGAACTCACGCTGGGAGTGCTGAGGAAATATTCCCCGGATATTGTGGGACTGTCAGTTCCTTTCCCGGGAAATCTCCTGGGCGCACTCCGGATTGCTGAAACAACGAAGAAAGAATTTCCCACCATCAGAGTCATCATGGGTGGCGGATACGTGAATACCGAACTCCGTTCACTGGAAGATCCGAGAATTTTTGATCTCATTGATTACATCACTCTCGATGACGGTGAAAAACCGCTGGAGCATCTTCTGGCGTATATCAAAAATGGAGAAGGTCCCCTTCTTCGCACGATGTTCAGGAAAGAGGGAAAAGTCATTCAGCTTTCCTCACCGGAATTATTCGACGTGAAATTCAAGAACCTCGATGCCCCGAGTTTTCGCGGACTCGATATGAACCGCTACGTCTCGATGATGGAAACCATCAATCCCATGCAGAGACTCTGGACTGACGGGCGCTGGAACAAGATGGTACTCGCCCACGGCTGCTATTGGAAGAAGTGTACTTTCTGTGACGTGAGTCTTGATTACATCGGTCGCTACGAGCCCGACACTGCTTCACGGGTCGTGGATAAAATGGAAAGCATCATCAAAGAAACGAAGGTGAATGGTTTTCATTTCGTGGATGAAGCCGCTCCTCCCACACTCCTCAAAGCTATGAGTGAGGAAATTCTCAAGCGCGGACTCAAAGTTTCGTGGTGGGGAAATATCCGTTTCGATCCGTACTTTACGGCCGAAGTGACCAAACTCATGAAAGAAGCAGGATGCATTGCTGTAACCGGTGGAATTGAAGTCGCCAGTGAGCGCGTATTGAAACTGATCGATAAAGGAATATCGATTGAGAAAGTTGCCGTCGTCACAAAGAATTTCAAGGACGCGGGAATTTTTGTTCATGCCTACCTCATGTATGGGTTTCCGACCGAGACCGTTCAGGAAACGATCGACAGTCTGGAAATTGTCCGGCAGTTCTTCAAGAAAAATTACCTGAGCTCTGCCTACTGGCACCGCTTCGCTCTCACCGCTCACTCTCCGGTGGGTCTCAATCCTGACAAATACAAAGTAAAAATTCATCCGGTTCAGAAATCTGAGCACGGATTATTCGCGCGCAATGAACTTCCCTACCAGGAAGAGAAGTTCGTGGATCATGACATGCTGGGGATCGGTCTCAGACGTGCTTTGTTCAATTATATGCTTGGTCAGGGACTTGAAATGGATCTCAGCGAATGGTTTGACGGAAAAGTGCCTAAACCCAAAGTGGGTAGTCAGTTCTGACTATGGGACGATCGATATTATCGATGGGAACTAAATCAGATCCTGTGGCAATATACTCTCAGAACTCAAAACGGAGGTTCCATGAACAAACTAGATAAAGTCGTTTACACAGGTGTTGCTACTTCTACCGGCGGTCGCGAGGGGAAGGCCACTTCTTCAGACAATTCCTTCTCAGCTAATCTCACCACCCCACAAGAAATGGGCGGAAACGGAGCTCCGGGAACGAATCCCGAGCAGATGTTCGCTGCTGGTTACTCAGCTTGTTTTTTAGGTGCGATAAAATTCGTCGGAATGAATGAGAAAATTAAAATTCCTAACGACGCTTCGATCACAGGAAAAGTCGGCATTGGCCCGATTCCCCAGGGCTTCGGCATTCAGGCCGAACTCAATATCTCCCTTCCGGGAATGGACCGCGCTGAAGCAGAGAAACTGGTTCAGAAGGCGCACCAGGTGTGCCCTTATTCCAATGCCACTCGCGGGAACATCGAAGTAAAACTCAATATTGTTTAAATAATAAAAGGCCACCAACGTGGCCTTTTATGTCTCATTACAGACTCAAAATATAAGTCTGAATCTTGCCAATCATAATCTGAAAAAGATTATTAAATCTTGCATCCGCCACAAGCTCGAGGCTCAGCATAATGCTCAGGGGATTGATCGTGCGTTCCATCAGATCTCTCTGAGGAATTTCATTCTTCGGCTTGTACTTTTCAATCGAAATGACATGCTGAAGACCAAGGAAGAATCTCTCGTTGTCATTCCGGAAAGGAATCATCACCAGACGGTTATAAAAAATTTCTCCGGTCTTTTTGTAGTTTCTCAGATCCTGGCATATCGGGAGCCGGGCATCGATTGCGTTACTCAGTTTTCTTTTTTCTGCTGAACTGGTTTTACCATTCTGGAGAAAACGACAGTTCTTTCCGAGAATTTCTTCGCTTTCATAACCTGTGATGTCACGAAAATATCTATTCACATAAACCAGGGGCTGATCTGGTAGGTCCTGATTCACCATCGTGATGGGATAAGGGAAATTGTCACCGTAGGTCTCAATAAACGATTTTAGATTCATGCTAAGTGGTAAGTAGCACTGGCCATTTTTTAACGTCCACTTAATATATTCGTTTTTTCGCTGATGAATATGTCGGCCATTTTGATCAGCCGCTTCTTCTTGACCGGGTCCATCTTTTCATAAGTCTTTACCATCATGCTCATACGGTAATTTTTGGAAAAGAACGCAGCATGTTTACCGATGAATCTCCAGAAGAGACCATCCCAGATGTCGCTCCACTCACCTTTCTTGTAATCAGACATCTTGATAACGTAATTGCTCCCGGAGATGTAAGGTTTCGTCGCAAAGATTCCTCCGTCAGAAAACTGGCCCATACCGTAGACATTGGGACCCATAACCCAGTCAGCACTATCCACAAACATTTCCATGAACCAGCGGTGGACTTCTTCCGGATGGATTTCACACAGGAGCATGATGTTGGATAGAATCATGAGCCTTTCAATATGGTGACAATAGCCGTACCTGTTTGCCTTTTTGATAGCATCATCGACAGGCGGAATTCCCGTTGTGCCTTCGTACCAGTCTTGGGTGAGCTTGCCTTTGTGATTGAAAAAGTTTTTCGAATCCTGCTCTTCAGAGTAATTCTGATAAATCCCCCTGACAAACTCCCGCCATCCCATCACCTGACGGACAAATCCCTCAACCGAAGAAAGCGGTATGTCTTTTTCTTCCCGATAGGCCTTGAGAACTCTTTCAAGTATTTCGGCAGGAGTGATGAGTCCATTGTTCATCATCGGGGAAATGACCGCATGATAGAGGAAAGGATCTCGTGGAGTGATGGCATCCTGATAATCACCGAAATGAACCAGGTGATGCTTGATAAAATGATCGAGCGACTTCAGCGCCCCTGTGCGATCTGTGGGTAACCAGAAGTCTTCCATCGCGCCAGGATGATCGGGAAACTTCTCCTCTACTAATTTACTTACCTCTTTCAGGTGCTTATCCGGAGTGACTTTCGCGAGTCCCATGTTGGTCAGGACCTTGGGCGCCTTCTTCCGGTTTTCGACATCAAAACTCCAGTGACCACCTTCGGGCTTACTATCCTTCAGAAGAAGTATCTTCTGCCGCTTCCTTTCCGCCTCATAAAAACTCTTCATGAAGGGTTTGGGATGATAAAACAGGTAGGCCCTGAACTGATCGCGCGGACACAGGAACATAGGTGATTCTAAAAACTCGAGTTCTAGTTTGTGACCTTGGCAGAATTTCTGGATCTCTTTTTCAAAGAATTTATCCTGGATCTCCGGGATGATGAGTTTTTCCAGTTTGTTTTTTGTGACGAACTTTTCGAGAAGTTCAAAAAATGATTTTTCCGACAGCTGGTGAAAATCGACCTGAAAGCCCTTGCCGGTAAGCTGATCTGCGTAGGTTCGCATCGACATAAAGAAAAAAGCAATCTTGTGTTT
>JAYVHR010000338.1:0-3053 GCA_043771075.1 Bacteriovoracaceae bacterium | reverse complement strand
GCGGGCCCACGCATCTTCCCAGTACTCTTTTGATACATCCGCTTTTGATAAGCGTGACACTTGTACTGAATAAACTCTTATATCCATTGGCCACACCGCCAACCGTGAGAACCGGAATCTGACTGATGAGTTCAGTAATTAAGATATTATTCTTACTGATAAAATCTTTTCTATTGGCCGGCGACAGGTAACGGACCATTTCCGTACTCACATTGAAGAAGGGAAAAACTCTTGAGAGTGCAGGGAATTTTTGTACGACTGTGGAGACTGGTGCTCCGGTGAAAGGTGATTGAAGGAAAATAATCCCGCTCACACGTGGCCAGAGTTCTTCGTGCTCGAGAAGAAGATCAAGCAGGGCCATGCCACCCAGGGAATGGGTGAAGAAAAAAAGTGGTCTCTCGGTGGAAGCAAAAACCTCTGCGATTTCTTTTCTCGTGTCTGAGACTGATGCAGAAGATGCTTTCAGTCTTCTGGCCGGAATTCCCTGACTCTGGAGATATCTCAGGTGAGTTCCGTAATAATCTTTTGTGATGAGAGAGAGATCAATTGTGCTTCTGCCATCGTCAGAAATAAATGTCTCAGACATGAATCCCGGGATAAGAACGACTTCCACATTCCTGAGAGTTCCCACCTGTTCGGGAGTAAGTAAACCATCTTTGTAATGGCGATGAAAATCAGCTGTGAGATCAGCGGCCAGAGTGGGAAGGGCAAAAAGGATGGCAAATAGAATGGCTTTCATATACTGGATTTAACAAGACTCTGATCGCCTGTCTAATAACTCATCACCTTTCACTATCTTACTTCCTGTAAGTGAGTGAAACCCCATCTCCTCAACTGGCATTTCGATTGCTCATACATCCCTATGGCCATGCTTTGCCTTCTGCGGACTCTTATTCTGGTCCTTCCTCTTTTATCACTCCCTGTCTGGGCCAGTGAGCTCACTATTGTCCGCCAGAAATCGAACCAGTTCCCAAGGTGCGTGGAAAATTTCGAAGGCAAGAATCTCTTCCTCAAATGGAACCGCGGAAGAGTCACGCGGACGATCCGTTATAAAATCTCCAAGCAACCATGTTCCATACGACCCGTTGGAATGCACGGCTGGAGGGCAGTCGATGAGAATATCAAATCAAAATTATCCGAAGAACTGGTTTTTGAACTAAGTCAGATTGAAAAAAGCGCCAACTTACTGCGCGAAGAAAAAACGGCTGCTGAGTTTATCGATGCCAGAAATATCCAGGTTTATACACGTGAACTGAATCGCGAATTGACTCCAAAGTACGGACCGATCTTTTCCACGGAAGTTTTTAAGGAACTTCTCGAAAGGAAATCCGGAAATAAAGAATTCCGGGAGTACGTTCTCGCTAAACTCAGGAAACCAGGAATTACTGATAAGCCCTTTGCCGATAAAAAAGACAAAATCACACTCGTCGTTAGTTTCGGGCTCGGCTGGTCCGATGAATACGGGATCGCCTCTCCCTACTACATCCGGGATTTTCTCGGTGATATCGAGTCCCTGGGAGTGGAAGTTGTGTACCTGAAGAAAAATCCGTTCGGGATGATAAAAAACAATGTTCGTAAAATTATTCCGCAGCTGGAAGACGTTCTGAAACGAGATAAAAAAATTATCCTACTCTCACTCTGCAAAGGAACTCCGGAAATTCTTTCTGCTGTTTCCGAAATTCGCGACCAGGAAATGCGGAAAAAAATTATCGGCCACGTGAATCTTTCTGGTATGCTCTCAGGAACTTTTTTTGCTGATATCGCCATGAGTGTCCTGCTGCCGAAACTTCTTTCGCCGTTCCTCAAAATCCTGCCAGTGAAGAGTCTCCAGGATGCCGGCAGAATGGCGGGCTCAGCTTCTTACATGAAGTCTGAAGTGATAACGGAAACATTGAATGAAACGACCGGGAGACTTCCGGAAGGAATACTCACGGTGAATATTACCGGGGCCCCGATGAGTGATCGCGTGATGAAGAACGGTTCGCCCATGGCAGCAGTGTTAAAATATAATTATTGGCAGAAGTTCCTCGTCAGTGCCAATGACGGATTTATTGAACTCCCTCACACACTTATTCCTGATGAGCTGGCCTCACGTCAGGTGAGCCTCATGCTCGATTCTTCTCACATGCTTTCAGATGGATACATCGAAGAATTCTCACTTAAGGATCGCGAACCAAGAAGAAAACTTTATCAAAGTATCGTGGCCTTTATTCTTGCATCGCAGAAGTAAGAAGTTTTCCTCTCAAATTGGTTGAAATGCGCCTCCCGGTAAGCTCAAATTATCGGGTATGAATATTGTTACAACTATTGTGTTCGTTCTCCTCTCTTTTAACGCTCTGGCACTTCCGGCAAAGTTCACTGAACTTCTTCCGTTTGTTCAGGAAGCTCCTGACCAGGGTGAAACCAACACCTGTCTCTACGTCGCCAGCACCGGGGCGATGGAACTTCTCGCGAACAAGAAAAATAATGCGAGAGATCCGCGGCCCTATGGGAAATACGATCTCGCAGAATCTTTTCTCATTCACGCTCCAACGCTCAATTCGAGTGGGAAATATTATTGGGAAGTCCCCGTTCTCAAATTCAATCGCGGTTACGGCATTCACATCAATGACTGGCCTTATGAATCGTGGAACAACACAGACGCGAGTACCTCGGCCTGGACATTCCGTCAGTGGGCGAATCTTCCTAAAGTAGAACTTCCGCCGGTTGAGACAATTCCTCTCTTTGTGAAAGGTAACCGCTGGTCGACAAATATTCTTACTCAGGCGAACGTTGATCAGGTGAAAGAAGCTCTCGTCACTCACAAGTCACCGGTCATGATCAATTATAATGATAATGGCTTCTGGCACGTTATTCTGATTGTCGGCTATAACGATAACATTCCCGGTTTCTGCTACGAGCTCACAGAAAAAGAATGTGGCGACAGAAAAGGTGCTTTCTACGTGCGTGATTCTTTCGGCATTCCCTATGAACTCCGCGACTATGACTGGTTTCGTGTGAAAGGCAATGCCGCCTTCATCGTGAAAGAGAAATTATGAAATTCGTCTTCATCG
>JAYVHR010000337.1:0-3970 GCA_043771075.1 Bacteriovoracaceae bacterium | reverse complement strand
TAGGTCTTGATATCAACGCCTTTCTCCTCAGCAATCCGGCGGGCAGTTGTCACAGGTCTCATATTGAAGCCCATGATATAGCCCTGCGAGTTTGCGGCAAGATTGACATCATTATCTGTAATAGCACCAACACCACCACCGATCATTTCAACTGAAACTTCTGAGTTTCCGAGGCCCTGAACGGCGTTCTTAATAGCTTCAAATGAACCCTGAACATCAGAACGGACAATGAGCTTGAGAACTTTCTTCTCAATTTCAGAGTTGTTCTGAGCAGTAGCAAAGAAGTCTTCGAGACTTGCAGTTTTCTTCTCAGCCGTTGTGTTGAAGAGGGCCTTTCTTTCGGTGATACGGTTATCAACGATCTTCTGAGCTTCACGTTCATTTTTCACAACGTTCACCATATCGCCTGGAGAAGGAACGCTTTCAAGACCAAGAATCTGTACCGGAGTAGAAGGTCCAGCCTCATTCAGCATTTTCCCTGAGAAATCCATGAGTGAACGTGCGCGACCGGCAGTTTCGCCGACAACTATAGCGTCACCTTTTTTGAGAGTCCCTTTCTGAATGATAATCGTTGCGACTGGTCCGCGACCAACTTCAATTTTAGATTCGATAACAACACCTTCCGCAGGTCCGCTGTCATTTTCATGAAGATCCATGATCTCTGCCTGAAGCTCAATAGCCTCAAGGAGATTATCAATCCCGTCACCAGTGAGAGCTGAAACGTGAACATATTGCGTCTGCCCGCCCCAGTCTTCCGGAAGGAGTTCGTGTTCAGTCAGACCTTGTTTAACCTTATCCGGATTTGCACCAGGCTTATCCATTTTGTTAACGGCGACGATGATAGGCACGCCCGCGTTCTTACAATATTTGATCGATTCAACTGTCTGAGGCATTACACCATCATCAGCCGCAACTACGAGGACAACGATATCTGTAACGTTTGCCCCACGCTGTCTCATCGCTCCGAATGCCGCGTGGCCGGGAGTATCGAGGAAAGTCAGCATCGTATCGTTGACAGCGACGGAATAGGCACCGATGTGCTGAGTGATACCACCCGCCTCACCGGAAGCAACTTTTTCCTTACGAATGTAATCGAGTAGTGATGTTTTACCGTGATCGACGTGACCCATGATCGTGATGATCGGGCTACGTGATGGATAGATGGACTTGTCTTCGCCTTCTTTCTTATTAAGAACAGCATCTTCACTGAACGCAACATCTTCAACTTTGAAGTTGTACACATCAGCGATTTTAGCCGCGAGCTGAACGCCGATATAATCATCAGCACGCACCATAAGGTTGATGTCGAGGAGCTTATTCGCAAACGCTTCAAAACGCTGACCAAGTTTGTGAGCGAGATCATTCGCGGTAATTACACCGTGAATATCGATCACGCGCTTAGATTCTTTCATCGTAGTGATAATTGTCTGCTGCTTTGGACCTGAGTAAAGTTTCTTTTTCTTGGCCGGAGTATAAATCGCCTTCCCTACGAGGGCAGTAGCGTATTTCATTTCTTCATCAGCACGGATAACAGTCAGATCTTTCTTACCTGTTCCGGCCTTCTTGCCCATGATAGCGGCAAGGTCACCCATGCGCTTCTTATCACGCTCTTCATCCGTCTCCCCTTCAGGAAATTTCGGCATGAGACGATTATCTGAGAAAGCTTTCTTCTCTGTTGATTCTTCTTTCTTCTTCTCAGGATCAGGAGTGAAGATTGGAGTGAAAGTGTGACGTTTCTCCTCATAGTAATCTTTTTTCGGATCACGAGTCTTCGAAGTGTTGAAGGCCGTGGCAGGAAGTGGCTCAGTATTCTCACGTGCCGCTTGTTCGCGGGCCGCGATTTCTTTCGCTACTTCTTTTGCTTCTGCAGCTTTCTTATCTTCTTCGTCTTTCTGAGCTTTGGTCTTACGTTTTACCGTGACAACTTTTGGCTTATCGTCGACAGCTTCAGCAGCGGGAGCAGCAGCAACCAGAGGCGCAGCCACTTCAGGAGCTTTTTCTACCGGGATAGCTGGTTCTTCAGCAGCAACTTCCGGGGCCACCGCCTTAGGAGCAACTTCGGCAACAACCGGAGCAGCTTCCTTCTTGACGACTTTCCTGACCACAGCTTTTTTTACAGGAGCTGCATTGGTCTTGGGCGCTTCATAAGCGGCCTTAGCTTTCGCAACTTCATCGTCGGTAAGTGAGGCCATGTGGTTTCTTACGTTGAAACCCATCTTCTTCAGCTTCTCGACAAGATCAAGTGCGCCTACTCCAATTTCATTAGCTAGTTCGTAGACTTTCTTCGCCATTCTATTTTCCCTTTATCCTTATCTTCTATCTTACTTCAGTTTGAAAGCAGCGAGCTCTTCACGAAGTCTTCTCTCAGCTTCTGAGAATTTCGTGACGTCGTCGCCTTTCTTAACTGAGTCGCCAGATTCTCTACGCTTAAAGCCGGTCTGATTAGGAACAGCTGAAGCTGAGATAATCTCTGCATTTTCATCAAGATCTTTCTTGATCGTTTCATCGTCGAGAGCAAGCTGAGCGGCTTCAACCATAAGCTTCGCATCAGGCACAGACTTACCGAGATACTTAGCAACGTCTTCTGCTTCTGCACCAGAGAGATCCACGATCGACATGATTCCTTTCTGTACGAGAACCTGTGCAGTTGCTTCCGAAATAGAAGGGAGCTGGGTAAGATTTTCCACAGCGAGTTTTACGCGTTCCTGGAGTTTAGCTTTCGAAATGATATTTACTTTCCAACCTGTGAGCATCGCTGCCAGACGAACGTTTTGTCCGCGTCTTCCGATCGCGAGAGAAAGCTGGTCGTCTTCTACAATAACGTCAAGAGTATGGTCTGCGTGGTTGAGAGAAACTGACTGAATGTCCGCAGGAGCAAGAGCTGCGCGTGCAAATGTCTCAGTATCTTCATTCCAACGGACGATATCGATTTTTTCGCCTTGAAGTTCATTCACGATATTTTGAACACGTGAACCTTTCATCCCTACGCATGCACCAACCGGATCGATATCACGGTCACGTGTAGTCACGGCGATCTTCGCACGGTGACCAGGCTCGCGGGCAGCGGCTTTTACTTCAATTGTTCCATCAGCGATTTCCGGAACTTCAACTTCAAAGAGTTTAACGAGGAACATCGGAGATGTTCTGGTGAGGCGGATTTCCGGCCCACGGTTCGTCATCACAACTTCAGAGAGGTAGGCCTGAATACGGTCACCTGGTTTGAATGATTCGCCGAAGATGATTTCTTTCTTAGGAAGGATTGCATCTGACTTACCGAGATCGATAACTACGTTACCTTTCTCGAAGCGACGGGCAATACCTGTAACGAGATCACCTTCACGATGCTTGAATTCAGCAAAAAGAATATCTCTCTCAGCATCACGCACTTTCTGGAAAATAATTTGTTTCGCTGTCTGAATATCAACGCGTGAAAAGCCAGGGTTCTCAATTTTGAGACCGAGCTGATCGCCCATTTCGCAACCTTCATCGAGCTTCTGAGCGGCTTCGAAGTCGATCTCTTTAATGGCATCGCGAACTTTTTCTACAACGTTCTTATACTGGAAGATTTCAACTTCGCCATCGTTCTCGTTGTAACGAGCTTCGTATTCACCCTGAATACCGAATTTTTTACGGGCAGTGACGAGGAATGCCTGCTCAATAGCACCGACAATAAATTCCTTCTTGATCCCCCGGTCTTTGCCGAGTTGCTCAATCACGCGTCCTAGTTCTGAAAAGTTCACTCTACTCTCCTTATTCCCGTACTGACTTAAGGTCTGGGTCTAAATTGGCTTTCTTCAACTGTTTATATGTTAGCTTCAGAGGGAAGTTTTTCACTTCCATCGTAAACCCTACTTCACTTACTTCAAGGATCTTTCCGCGGAATTTCTTCTCGCCGGAGATTCCTTTCGGAGCTCCTTCAAACTGCTCCGGGGATAATCCCCCGATAATCACCGCTTCAATGATCTCACCG
>JAYVHR010000336.1:0-3942 GCA_043771075.1 Bacteriovoracaceae bacterium | reverse complement strand
AGTGGAAGATGTTCCTAAGACTTTCAGCGAAGCCGAAACTGAGCAGTCCGATTTTGAAGAGAATAAGAAGGGCGGATACCGGGACAGTTCGTACGCCTCAGATACAAAGAAGGCCTACCGGATCATGATGGCATCCGTTGACCCGGAAACCATCCGCACCCAAATTCTTCCCCTCATGACAAAGTTCGGAATTACCCAGGTTGATAACGTGAAGCCTGGAAAACAAATTCCCGGCGGTCTCTATTTCAACCTGCGAGTTCCATCCAAAAATCTCAAAGACTTCATGACGAGGGTTTCCACTTTCGCTGAAGCGACTATTTTCGAAAGCCGTTCACAAGGTGGAGACGTTGCGGGAAAAAACCGCGTGTTCATCTGGGTGAAAGGAATCTGATTCTACCGTCCGCTTCCATTTCCGTTTGTATTTCTATTTCCGCTCCCCTGAGCACCTGGCTGCGGAGTTTCAGGTCCGCCCAGGAACTGATCAAGAAACGAAACATCACTGATTTCTTCACGACCGGTTGGTCCGCGATTCTGTCCGCCACTGGAGTTGTCCCCATCTGCTCCTGGTCTCTGAAGGCTCTGAAAAATACTGGAATCTACCTGACCATTCAGTGAATTAAGTTCATTATCCAGCGCTTGCGTGTTCCGTCCGACTTCGCGGTTCGTTCCGGCCTCAATTAAGCGCAGGTTACTGGAAATAATATTATTGAAGAAAATGACTCTTGCGAGCCGTGCTCTTTCATTCAAAGTTTCAGTAGCATTCGCCTTCGCGTTGGTAATTTTCGCCGTAACTCCACCACTCGCAGGTGCTGCGGCCTCAGCTTCCGTCATTTGTCTGGATCCCAGTCGACTCTGGATTTCTTCCTGTAAGGCAATCTTTCGGGCTTCCCAGATTTTTCCAATTTCCTGATCGAAATTTGCAGGAATACTGCCGGATTTTTCAATGTCATCGGCCAGTTTCATGTAGCCGTTGGTTTTCAAGTATACGAGAAGTGGCTGCCGATCGCCTCGTACAAGCGCTCTAACCCGTGCCATTTCTGCTTCTCTTTTGGCCGAGTACTCAATCTCAACGTTGTACTGAATCTTTTCTCTCGAATCATCTACGATAACAAAATCGTCGCAGGCAGCAGCACCACTATTGATACAGTTCTGCGCTTTCTGCGTATCTTCACTTTCTGTCGCTGTAAAAAAATCTATCGAGGCGTTGTTTGAAATTTCGTTCAGAGATTTTTCCGTCCGATCCTGGCCGTTTCCAAATGCTTTCACGACAGCATTCGGATCATCGAGCAATCTGAAAGCGTTTCCGCCTCCATTAGCATTAAAGTCGGCAATGATCAGGTCAGATGCTTTCAAGGCTTTTTTGTATGATACCAAACGTGATTTTGTGAGACACGCTCTCGATCCCGTCTTATCAGGATCTGCAGGCGTAGTTCCGTTAGAAGTTTGTCTTCCTTCAAAAGCTGTGCAGAGAGAATTGATTTGCTTACCACAAAAGAAGAAAAAGCTGCTGAGTATTCCCGCTGGAGGAATTGTTCCTGGAAAAGTTGTATTAATAATATTCTGATAAGCCGTATCTTTGTCTTCGCGTGACTGAGAAGCAGCTCCCTTAATGAATGGCGTTCCATTATCCCTTACTCCGGGAGCTGATGTGGAGCTACCCACTGGCGCGGCGACAGCTTCATCAAAATTGCCGGTCGGCATATAAGTGGCCCAGTGATCAGCGAACGAATCATTTGAGGCAGTGCCATTAAGTCTCAAATCTTCAAAACAAAAACGTGTAACCTCAGACAATATATTTTTAGCGACCTGGCTTTTATAAAGCTGAATGAATTGTTTTTGATCAACAATTTTTTTGTTCTTGTTGAATTTCAGACTTTCAATTCTCTTCTTCACATCATTTTCTTCGTAATCAATTCCGGTGAGTGACTTGTACATTTTGTTCGAGAGATATTTAGTAATTTCCTGAACTGATTTTGAAGGAATGAGTTTGTAGGCCTGAAGATTTAATTTATCTGCGATTTGTCCAATTTCTTCCGGACTGTTTTTTCCTACCAAGGCATCTTTAAAACATTGAGTCGCCTGCTGAGCCGATCTTTGTCTCAAGGCATCTGTGTTCTCGCCTTTCTGATATTGAAAGCTTTGCTTGCAATTCTGGAAGTCAGGAATGCCTTCCAGAATTCTTTGGTTCTCAAGATCACGGGCAGAACTGATAATTTTATTGCTGATCTCTGAATCGCTGAGAATTTCTGGCGTACTCGCAGGTCCGGTCGCCATGGCCATTGAACTGAAAATGAGAGCGAAGATAAGAGTTTTCATACTCCTATTTTATCGGCAGACAGCCGTCACTTAATGACTAAGAAAATAGAATCTGTAAGGTAAGGGGAGCTCTTAACAAAATTAAAGGCTTAGACTACATCGCATCCCGGGACATACCAAAGAGAGACTTCATCTCCCCCAACAAATGGTGGCTTTTCCCAAGGTAATACCATTGTCTGACGAATCCTATGAGCATGGCCGCCAGGAATCCGTAGGCCACTCCCGAGTGAACGGTCTTGGCGACCATTCCGGTATCGTGAGCTCCACCGAGAAGAAACCCGATCGTTCCGAGAATCAGCATGAGCATCGTCCACGGAATTGTCTGTCTTTTGGAGAGTTGTGATTCATGAACGTAGCGAGCAACTTTTTTCTTGTAAGGTTCGAGATCAGCAGGAGCCTCATCAAAAAGTTCTGCGAGATTTCCTTCACTGTGAAGAGCATTCCAGACGTTCTCAACCAGTCTTGAAACTCCGATGAAATAAAACATGACGAAGGCTTGAATGAAGACGACGAAAAGAAAAGCGGGGATAGCGAGCTGGATATGTCCGAAGTTCCCCACATGAAGCCAACCGAAGGCCACGCCAATAGTAAGAAGAATTCCTCCCACCATCAGTATTAATAAAAACCTCAACACATAGGCCATGGGCACTTCCAATTTGAGCTTCAGTTTGCTAGTTTGCAGGTCTATTTACTCCCTTTTCTCCCATAAGGAAACTCCCCATGTCCGAACAAACTGTCGGAAAGCTTCCCCCTAAGAAAATTCTGGAGAAGTCTCCTCTTGCGGGTATCACTGTTCCTATTCTGATTATTCTCGTGGGTGCACTGATAATTTTCGGTGTAACGAAAATGCTGGCAAGTGGAAAAGATCATCGTGATCTCGTAGACGAACTCAACTCAAAAACTTTCGGCAACCGTTGGGTCGCAGCTTATGAGCTTTCCAAGTTCATCGCCTCCAACAAAATTCCGAAGGAGGATATTCCATGGGTGATCGAAAACTTGTCCCGGGTCTATTATGAGTCCGTGGATAATCGCACAAGAAATTTTGTCGTGCTGGCCATCGGTAGCATGAACAATCCTTTATCTCTTCCAGTTTTAAACAAAGCGTTAGAAGATCAGGACCCTCAAGTTCAGTTCAATGCTGTGTCTTCCATCGGCAACATGACTTCAACGGAAAATATTGAGTGGACCAAAGTGGAAGCTTTGATTGCTCAGGAACAGGATGCCGGACTTCGTCAGGTTGCTCTTCTGACCCTTGCGGCGCACAACCGTCCAAATATCGAAGAAAAGGCACTTCCACTTCTCCGTTCGTCGGAAAAAAACCTTCGCCACGCCGCAGCAATCGTGCTTATTTCTCGGAAAAATGAACAAGCGATTCCGGTTCTCGAAGAGATTCTCAATCTTCGTTACGACGTTGCCCAGGCCGGAGAGTTGAACGGCGCCCAGGTCGAGGGCCTCAAGGTGAACGTGCTTGAGAATATCGAAAAATCCAAATGGAATGCACTGGTCAAACAAGTGGCAAAAGTTGAATCCGAAGACACCAACATCCGGGTTTCAACGAAAGCGAAACAGGTTCTAAAAGTATTGAAAAATTAGAAGTTTACAACCATAATGTGGGGAAACTTAAGA
>JAYVHR010000335.1:0-9293 GCA_043771075.1 Bacteriovoracaceae bacterium | reverse complement strand
GAAAAAGCATTTGCTGAATCTTCAGACCAGGATCAGGCGAAGTCTCTCGTCCATGACTCCATTGACCGCGACCTTGAACTCGCTGAACCGGGCATTCGTGAATCGATCCAGGAAATTGCTTACAAAGCTCTCGAAGATGCGGCGAATGGGGCCTTAACATCAGAGCAGGAATCCAGTGATCCCCTTCAGCGCTATATGCTGACTGAAGTTACTGAACGTTCGAGCTTCCTTAACGTTGAAGGCCTTACTTCAGGTAACGGCGCGGCTTCACAGAATAACAGAAATCACGATGCTGAACGCCGGGTATACAACAATAAAAATGAACTTCTTGAATCTCTTACTTCAGACCGCGAAAATACACGCTGGTTATCAACGGCCAGTGTGACAACCAACTCATCTGTCACGAAACGTGCTGACGCCAACATCAGTTACTCTCTCAAAATCAGCTTCCTCGGTGCGGATCTTTCCGGTGGACCAAATATTGCTTTCCACCGTCACTATGAATCACGCGTAATTATTCTTTCTGAAGGCTTGAATCCTCCTTTGAATGCTAATGGTGATTTCGATTTCAACAAGAGAAACCGTGCCGGACAAGTCGTCATGGCCGGCGGAAAAGCGGAGAAGCGATACCTTTCATTCTTCTGCGAAACGGCCCTTAACTTCAACACAGAGTATTCAGGAAGCGGAAACTTCAGCATCGTTGGCATCGGCGGCGGAGCTTCTTTCGGTTCCCGCTACAGTAACGAAGTCACTATGACTTCACGTCGAATCCTGGTCCCGGAATACATCGGGAATTCCAGTGTCACTCTTCCATTTCTTCAGCGTCTTTGCCTGAATGATTTCCTTTCCGCAAGAATCAGCGGTCAGATGACAGTCAAACAATCACTCAATATCCAGATGAGAAATACGATTGCCTCACTTCGCTTCTCCCATCCGCAGACAAAATGCGTAAGAGACGCTCAGTGTGTTCGTTGGTTCAATCAAAGTATGAAGGGAGTAGTGGGGAATGCTGCTGTTCCAAGATGTGTGGAAGAGCCGAGAGAAAAATATTTTGCCTGCGCCGTACGCTCTGTGCGCGGCCAGAAATGTCCGGTCTTTAAAGCTGGTAAACATGTTTCCAGCGGTTCATACGAGTATCCTTGCGACCGCGGGATGTACTGTAAGACAGTCAAGGAAGGCGGATGGTTCCAGTCTTTAAGAGTGTTCGAATATGCTGAAGGTCGATGCGACGTAAGACGCTAGTCGAGAATTTGCCGGAGAAAACTGTCCACTTCTCTGGTAAGTTCGGCCAATGTCGAAGAATTATCAATCACAAAATCCGCTCTGCTTTTCTTATCCTCGATATTCAGCTGACTCGCCATTATTGTCATCGCCATGTCCTCTGTATGTCCGTCCCTGTCCATGAGCCTCGCTCTTTGAATCGTCTCCGGCGCATAAACCAGAACTTTTATATCTACAACAGGATCAAGTTTCTTTTCAAACAGAAGTGGAACGTCATACACCACAAATTCAGGGCGTCCTAGTTTCTCATATGCTTCCGTGAATGCATTTTTTAGACGGGCATAGATGTGAGCTTCAATGACATCTTTAACCTGAGAATCAGTAAAAACTTTTTCCCTGAGCTTTCGGAAATCGATTTCATTATTTACAACTACATCAGGATAATATTTGTGGATGAAATTTTTCGTTTCCTCTTTTTTGTAAATTTCTTTTACCAGAAGATCTGCATTGATTACGGGGAGTCCCTTTTCAATAAGGAGCCCGGCCACTGTTGACTTGCCGGTCGCAATTCCGCCGGTGAGACCAATGATCGGAACATCGAGAGCATGAAGTCTCAGTCCTGGAGAAAGCTTTTTCCAGCCGGATTTGAGCTTCATAGCTTTTTAACCTCGTTCCAGATTTTTTCCAGGTCGGGTTGTGGAGTTTCACCGAGTTTTTGTCCGCGCGCTTTCACCACATCTTCCACTTTTTTAAAGCGATTGATGAACTTACGATTAGCATCCCGCAGACAGGCCTCGGGATCAATGTCGAGATGGCGCGCGAGTTGTGCAACGCTGAAAAGCAGGTCACCAATCTCCTCACTCACGCGTGCTTTGTTAAATTGATTTCCGGGAGGGAGCTCTTCTTTAACTTCCTGCCATTCTTCTTCCACTTTATTTGCCACCTGGTGGTAATCATCCCAGTCAAAATTTGCAGCAGTCGATTTTTTTCCGATATTAAAGGCAGAGGTGAGAGACGGGGACTGAAGAAGCTTCTCGTCGATTGTGTATTTCCTTTCGCCTTTCTCTTTACCTTTGATCGCCTGCCAGTTGGCGACCACATCATCGGCGCCACTGACTTTCACGTCACCAAAGACATGGGGATGCCTGCGCACAATTTTATCTGCTAGAACTTTGGCGACAGACTCAAGATTAAATTTTTTCGATTCAGCGGCAATAGTGGAGTGGAGGAGGACCTGAAGGAGGACGTCTCCGATTTCTTCTTCCATGAGTTCCGGTTTTCCGAGCTCAACGGCCTCCATGAATTCATAGGATTCTTCGAGGAGATATTTGAGAAGTGTTTCGTGGGTCTGTTCAAGATCCCAGGGACAACCGCCCTTCGGATCACGAAGTTTCTCAATCACCTGAATGCATCGTTCGAGTTCGGGGTGTGCCATTGTCTCTCCTCTCCGCTCAGGATATCATGGCCGGCATGAAGAAACCTATCCTCGAAACTGAATTTCATTCCACTGCCCCTCTCTCGAGGCGCGACACGAAGAAGGTCAAGTTTTACATGGGTCTCGCATCAGAGGTTTTTTCAGATCTACTCAGGGCACAGATTATTCCCTCGCGCTCTACTCAGCGATTTGAAGTCTCACTTCTCATTTGCGGGGATAAAAAAATCCGGAAGCTTAATCACGAATTCCGGAACAAAGATAAAGCTACCGATGTCCTTTCTTTTCCTTCGCAGGAAGGTCTTCGCAAAATGTCTGCGGATGAAGATGTAGTTTTTCTGGGAGATCTTGCGATCTCCGTTCCGACAGCCAGAAGACAGGCGAAGGAATTCAACATTTCCGTCTGGGATGAATTCATCCATCTCTATTTCCACGGCCTCCTGCATCTGATGGGTTACGATCACGATATTTCTGCCATTGAGGAAAAACTCATGCAGAAATGGGAAGATAAAGCTCTCACTCTACTTTCAGCTAAAAAAAAGGGCCGCTAAAAGCGGCCCTCATTTTAAGAAATCAAATTCGAATTATCTTCTGACAGGAGTGCGAGCAGCTTTCTCAAGAGCAAGCTTGAGATTCACCCGTCCACCGCTCACCATTTTGCCTTCGAAGGCAGGAACTTTAACGGCAGAAGCGAGGAGAACTTCCTTGAGTTTCTCACCTTTCAGGTGAGGGTAGTAACCAAGAACCATCGCCGCAACCCCGGAAAGGTTCGGAGATGCCATTGATGTACCAGAAGCCATGGCATACTTGTTGCCATTAATTGTTGAGTAGATATCTGAACCTGGAGAAGCGATATCAACAGTCTTCGCACCGATGTTTGAGAATGAAGAAAGTTTACCAGCGCTGTCAGTCGAAGCGATAGTGATCAGGTTTGCGCTGTCGAGAGCAGCAGGAATTTTCGGATCAGTATCATTGTCATGCCATGAGAACGGGCCCCATGAATCGTTACCAGCAGAAGCTACAACGAGAACGCCGTATTTCTTGCCGATTTCGTTGATCACATCACGAACGACGTTATCGCCTTCCATCGGAGCTTTACCGAATGAACAGTTGATGACTTTTGCACCGTTTTTAGCAGCGTAAGTATAAGCTTCAACGATGTCAGAGTTAAGTTCGTCCGAAGAATCAGGAACAGTTCTGATCGCCATGATTCTTACGTTTGAAGCAACACCCGCGATACCGATACCATTGTTCTGAGCAGCTGCGATTGTTCCTGAAACGTGAGTACCATGCCAGTGACCTGCCATCGTATCCATAGTCGCGCGGCCTTGAGAATCTCTCACGAGAACGTTGATTCCGTGGATATCATCGATGTAACCGTTACCATCATTGTCTTTTCCATCGCCGCGAATTTCGCCGCGATTTTCCCACATGATTGCTTTGAGATCTTCGTGATTATGATCAACACCAGTATCAACTACAGCAACGATAACTTCGTTAGCTGTACGAGCTGGAAGCGAACGGTAAGCACCATCAACATCCATTCCGTTAGCCGAAGTGAAGGCCCAAAGTTTTCCTGCTTCAGGATCATTGAAGTTAGCGAACTGTCTGTCGAAAAGACCTTTCATCTTCATTGAAACCGGATCCATTGGTTCGAGCTTCGGCATAGCTTCGCGGCCGGCGTAGAAATCTTTTTCAGTATAAACAACAGATTTAGAACCTTTGAGGCTGTTCTGAAGAGCAACAGCATCAGTTGTTTTTACGAGATAAAGATTCCCGAAAATCTGAGTTGAACTCTTAATCAGGGGGGATTTCACAAGAGTCTGGCCTGCTTTCATTTTGATGAAGAGGTTATTCGGGTGAAAACGGCTTTCCGACGCCACTGCTGAGAGGGCGAAGATGCCTACGAGAAATCCAATAGTTAGCTTCATTTGCGACAGTCCTTTAGTTGAGTAGGGAACTCTGCCAAGGACACTATAAAAATGACCCTCCAAAGCCAAATAAAAAAACCTGTCATTCATACGGCTTAACTGTCTTTTGACTGACCTTCTGACAGGTATGAAACCTTTACATTCGGGGCCGAGGACACTTCTTGCCTTGGTACTATGTGTCAAGTGTTTGGAAACGGATTCATTAATAATGAATCTATAGGATAGAGTTCATGTTTCGAAGTTTGATCATATTCACGTGCTTGTTTTCATCGGGTGCCTGGGCCTACGGTTCAGACGCGTTGGTGTACTCAAATATGAATATGAGAAAAGAGGGTCGCATCAACGGTTACGTTGGCGGACTTTCGAACCAGGCCAGTTCAAGTGTCGGTGATGTTCCCGGAAACCGTTACAACGGCAGCATGGAATTTGATTATCACGACAAGCCGGCCCAGCCCTTTGAGAAAGAAGGCCGTTTTACCTTCGCAGCTCAACACAACGATCAAAGTCTCACTCAGTATTCTGTTCAGGAAGCTTTTATCGTTCTCCCTGCTTCAGAAAAAAATACTTTCAAAGTCGGTCGCCAGATTCTCCCATGGTCAGCAGTCGATGCTCACTGGGGTTTTGGTAAACTCAACAACCGCAGAAATTTCGATTTCTTCGAGCCAGGTCAGGAAGGTCTGATTGGTCTTCAGTTCGAAAGAAAATCTTCCAACGGAATGAGATACCGCGCTTTTTATTCTTCGATTTATGCTCCTGAAACGAATCCTTCACTCGATATCAACAAGGGTGATAAATCCATCAAGAGCCGTTCGCCATGGGGAAATCCACCGGCGTCTTCAACTATGTATGGCGGGAATGAAATCCCTGTTCTTTATACTGTCGATTATCCTTCGCTTGCTGAAGTGGTTTACCGTCACAGTGTCGGTGCAAACATTGGATACGAATCGAAGCACTGGGTGATGGATAATTTCATCATGAGAAAACCGGAAAACCAGATTTCTACGAAAGTAGATTTTAAGCTCAATTCAATTGATGATGTGGTGGAAGTAAAAGTCCGTCCGCAGTTCTATTACCATGATGTCTACGGGACAACTCTTAAGTGGCGTAATAAAGATGTTGAAATGTATGGTTCAGCAATCGCGATCCGGCCTAATACTTTTCCGGACGGGGATGCAGAAGCGTACAAATACACGGAAATTAAGACAGAAAAAAGACGGGAAGATTATCTGGGTCTTGGTGTTTCCAAAACCAATGACCTCTATGGTATAGGTCTCAATTACGTTGCGAGATTGTCACCATTTGACCGTCAGAAAGAAGAGCTGGCCGAGGATCCTCGCTGGAACCAGGCCGTGAACGTTTTCACTTACTATGCACTCACCCGGAAAGTTACAGTTTTTGGTGATGTGAAATACGACATGCTGACAACTGACCGTCTGATGAAAGCGAGAATTGCTTACAACACGACCAGAAATCTTCAGCTTCTCGCCGGAGTGAATTCCATCGGGACGCCGACTGACGGCAAGTCTTATTGGTCAACTTTTACGAATAACGATTCGGTCTACGGGGCCTTGAGGTATATTTTTTAAATGACGAGAAAATTAGAAATTCTCATTCTGGCCCTGATGCTTTTCACGTTTACGGCGTGCGGGGATCTTCTTGGCACGAAAGTCGTACCTAAGGAACTTGATACCGCCCGTTTCCGCGCTGACTGCGAACTTGAAATTGATGCTTTCAAAAATATCCTTCATCAGAATATCAGCCCGCAGCTTCGCTGCCTTGGTGCTAACCTCAATCTTTTTATCAAAGTCGTAAAGAGTGAGAGAGAAGGATATATGAACCGGACTGCTTTCGAAGCCTATCTTCGTAAGCATGAAACCGGCGTCACTCCGGAAATCCTGAAAGCGCTTAAGGCCGTATACGATCTTAACTTCCTTATCCGCGGTGAAGACCGTGAGTATATTTCTCAGAGTAACGTGGATGACGTTATCAATCTCGCGATCGTCTTTAACGAGCAGATGGCGCTCAACTTTGAGCCGATTTTCCAGTCTGAGCAGGAAGCCACTTACACACTTCACAAGATTCATAAGCAACGTGTTCGCGAAGCCGCTAACAAAATCATGGTCGCTCTTCTCCGTACTTTCCGTAAGGAAAGAGCAGGACGGATTGATACACTCGATATTCCGAAACTTCTCCAGGCGTTCTCTTCGAAAGACACTGATGAAGTGATCAAGAAAATTGAGAAAGTCCTCTTCGTGAAGAAAGTTCTCCTGGGCGGCCAGAAGCTGATCCTCACTCACGTTGAGCTTGAACGTTTCATGTATTCATTCCCCTACATCGCAGAAATCGCTCTCGATGCCGTTCGCTACGAATATATTCTTCTCGAGCAGGAATCGATTCTCGCTCTTCTTAAAATTGATGTAGAGAACCTGGCCGGGATTATTTTCAATCCGAAGCTAGGTAATCGTGACGGCGAATACTTCTTCTCACTCGAAGACCTTTACGAAACAGTCCGCATGTTCGTGCCGAAAGAATCATTCGATATTGATAAATTCAAGAACCTGGTGGTCTACGGTAAGAAAATCATCATGGGTGGTAACGGGAAGGATGTTTTCGGTTCCGACTTCAAGAATCTCGTTTATCATTCGGAACAAGTTCTCAAGATGGGTTGGGTTTTCCACCGGATGTATGACAAGTTCCGCGTTCCTCTCGAATCGAAACTTCCGGTCACAATTAATTACAATCAGGCTATCAATGCCTTTCCTGAGTATCCGAATGAGCTGAAAAAATTCATCCGCATCACTCAGAATTATCGTTTCATGAAAGGTGAGTTTGAATCCGCTTTCTACACCCGTGACTGGCGCCGGAATCCGGATGCAGTCTTTGAAATTTCTCTCTACGAATACATTCTTGATCTCGTCATGAGATTCTCGGATCCGGATGAACTTGATTCTGAAGGGAAGCCGGTTTCCTGGGGAACAAAATTCGCTTACAACGGGACTGTGTTCACTCATGCGGTTGATCAGATCCAGCTCGGGAAAATCGTCAAGCGGATTGAAAATGAATTAATTGAACTTGAACTCATTATGCCTCAGCGGGCGATCAGTATTGCTGACACCATCGCACTCCTGGGAACTCTGTTCCAGTATCAGTCAGATGAGAACCTGGACCCGAATACCAAGAAAGGTCTTCCGGTCCTCGACGTTAACGAGGCGACCGAGTTTGCAGTTTCTCTTATTTCTTCCATCGGCATGGCCACTGACATAATGAAGAAATACAAAGTGGCCTGTGATGCGGAGATGGACGATTTCGACCGCATCTCGCCGTCATGTTTCCGTAAGAATTTCCTTCCGTTTCTGTGCGAAGAATACCGTTCTTATTATCCGCTTCTCTTCGACAGCCTTGGGGCCCCGGCATGTGATATTCCGAACAATGATTACAACAAGGCCTACGTCGACATGACAATCAAGGCTTCGCGTACCTGTCAGAACTATACCGATGCCAACGGTAAGCCGGCTGAAGAGATTTACTATTCAGAGGGCGATATCATGTCGATCCTCGTTGCGATGATGCACGTGGAAGCGACCTTTCTCCGCTGGGACAAAAACAAGAACAACATTCTTGATTCCGGCGAAGTAAACGATGCTTACCAGATCTACTCATGGGCACTTGACGGATTCCTGGTGGACAAGCCTTCGTACATCAAGCTCTTTAAGAAACAGATTTATCAGTTCATGATCAAGTTCGAAGAAATCCCGAACGAGAAAGATCCGAAGTCGATCGGGAAATTCCTGAAGTTCCTCGTATCGATTAACAAGAAAGCTCCAGCGACGAGAAAGACTTTCGCCAGCGTTCTTTACGGTATCTCGGAAGAGAACAAGAAAATCCGTATCGCCAACGGCACGGAAACTTTCCAGTGTAACTGGCTCAAAGACCCGAACAATATTCCACGCGAGCCGGAAACCCGTCCGCTTCCTCAGGCCTCTGAAGAGTCGTTTGCTCCGCTTCTTAATCTCGTTGAGAATAAAGGTGTTTCTGAGTCGGGTGAACCGATCTTTGAAATCCCTAAGGACAAGTGTATCCGTGAGAATGGAAAAGACTTCTGTTCCGGCGAAGGCTTCGAAGACGAAGATCTCGATAATCCCGCCTCAAAACCACGCAAAAAACTTTGTGTGAGAGTCCTTGGCAAGACGCTCTTCTGTTTGTAAAGTTTCCGAAATCAGAAGGCTAAATTCCCATGGATGACTCACTGCTTTTAAAGCTGGGTGATTTCAAATCACAGTTCAGCTCTGTTAAAGAAACGATCGATCATATTCGGAGGTCACTTTGACGTCGAACGTAAAGGTCGCCGCCTAAAAGAAATCTCTCAGCTCGAGGCCCTGGATGGCTTCTGGAACGACACTGCCAACGCTGCCAGGATTCAAAAAGAAAAATCCATTCTCGAAGATATTGTGGGTCTCTACACCGGTGTGAAGGCTCAGTCCGACGATTTCGAAATCCTTCTAGAAATGGCATATGATGGCGATGAAGCCTCTGCTACTGAAGCAATCGAACTTTTTCCGAAATTAAAAACCAACCTATCTGAAGTCGAAAAGAAAGCTCTCCTGTCGGGAGAGACTGACGTCAATAATGCGATCGTGACAATCAACTCCGGTGCCGGCGGGACAGAGTCCTGTGACTGGGCGGGAATGCTCCTTCGCATGGTCACGCGC
>JAYVHR010000334.1:0-2362 GCA_043771075.1 Bacteriovoracaceae bacterium | reverse complement strand
TGTTTGATATTGCTCATATCAGACTGTCAGAAGCTCTTTTTCTTTTGCATCGACGGTCTTATCCACTTCTTTAATGTAGTTATCAGTTACTTTCTGAATTTCTTCCTGAACTTTCTTAGATTCATCTTCCGAGATTTTCTTATCTTTTTCAGATGCCTTCACTTTGTCATTCTGCTCGCGACGGATGTTACGAATAGCAACTTTCGCGTCTTCACCAAGCTTCTTCACATCTTTCACAAGTGCTTTACGCTTGTCTTCAGTGAGCGCTGGAAATGAAATACGAATAAATGTTCCATCGTTACCCGGAGTAAGGCCGATGTTGGCGGCAAGGATGCCTTTTTCAATAGCAGCAATCGCAGTTTTATCGAAAGGCTGAATCTGAAGTAGACGGGCCTCTGGTGTAGAGACCTGGCCTAGATTCTTAATCGGTGTTGGTGTTCCGTAATAATCGGCCATGATTCCGTCGAGTACGTTTGGAGTCGCGCGACCAGTTCTCACTTTACCCATTTGAGTCTGAAGCGACTTGATGGCTTTAGTCATTTGATCATCGAGAACAGGCTTAATAGTCTTCATATCCATAAAAAGAGTCTCCCCTTACAGTTTTTTAGTAACTACAGTTCCGATCTTCTCGCCATTAACAACTCTGGCAATATTTCCTTCCTCAAACATATTGAACACGACGATATCCATGTCGTTATCCATACAAAGGGTGATAGCTGTCGAATCCATCACTTTGAGGTCTTTATTGAGAACTTCGATATATGAAAGTGTATCGAATTTCTTCGCATCTTTAAACTTCATTGGATCTTTGTCATAAATCCCGTCCACTTTCGTGGCCTTCATGATCACTTCCGCATGAACTTCGTTGGCACGAAGGGCAGCGGTCGTATCTGTCGTGAAGTAAGGATTTCCGGTACCGGCAGCAAAGATAACCACTCTTTTCTTCTCGAGGTGGCGAACCGCCCGGCGACGAATATACGGCTCGGCCACTTCCTGCATGGCAATCGCAGAAAGAACCCTTGTGTAGACATCTTTTCTCTCAAGGGCATCCTGAAGGGCCAGAGAGTTGATCACAGTGGCCATCATTCCCATGTAATCGGAAGTGGCACGATCCATTCCCGAAGTTGCGCCAGCAACGCCGCGATGAATATTTCCTCCGCCAACCACGATCGCGATTTCGCATCCTGTTTGCTGAAGAGTTTTGATTTCAGAGCTGATCTTATTAAGAATCTCGCCGGAAATGCCATGACCCTGGTCACCGGCAAGGGCTTCACCTGAAAGTTTGATGAGTACGCGCTTGTATTTCATTTTGCCCTTTAAAAAGGAAAAGGGGACTTCATTGAGTCCCCTTTTCTTTATCACTGTCTGGAATTAGTTTTTTCCCGTGAGCTTTGCGATTTCCTCAACAAAGTTTTCTTGTTTCTTCTCGATGCCTTCACCGAGATTGAACTTCGTAAACTTCGTCACTTTGAGAGTCGCACCAGCTGTTTTGGAAACAGTCTCGATAAGCTTGGCCACTGTTGTGTCCGGATCTTTAACGAACGACTGCTCATAGAGACAAACATCGGTAGCAAGCTTGTTAAGCTTACCTTTCACGATATTAGGAATCATCGCTTCTGGCTTACCCTGCTCTTTTAATTGAGCAGCATAAACTTCAGCTTCACGAGCCTTGAAAGACTCATCGATTTCAGAAGCATTTAGAAAAGTCGGGTTTGCAGCAGCGATCTGCATACAAAGATCTTTCGCCAATTCTTTTACCGCTTCATTATTCGTTACATCTTTATCAGCTTCGATTCTGCAGAGAACGCCGATTTTTCCAGAGTGTACGTATGAACCGATAAGGCCATGACCTTCGAGAGTCATGAGTTCAACCCGACGAAGATCAATTTTCTCACCGATCTTGATTGTAAGTTCAGAAACTTCATCCTGAAGCGTAAGTCCTTTCGGACCTTTTGCAGCAAGAAGAGTTGCAACTGAATTCAGTTTTCCATCAACAGCAACGTTAGCAGCTGTATGAACGAAGGCCTGGAAAGCGTCGTTTTTAGCAACGAAGTCAGTTTCGCAGTTAAGCTCCACAAGTGATCCGAGTTTGCCTTTTACAACACCAGCAATCAAACCTTCAGCAGCAATACGTGATTGCTTCTTGGCAGCGGCAGCGAGGCCTTTTGCACGAAGATAATCTACGGCTTTCTGAAAATCCTGAGTTTCATCAAGAGCTTTTTTACAATCCATCATTCCTGCGCCAGTTGTCTCGCGAAGGTTTTTTACGTCAGCAGCTGTATAGGCCATGGTGGTGTCCTTTATCGATTAAAAATTAAACTTCTTCGTCAGCACCTTTAAGATCGATATCTTTCTCATACTT
>JAYVHR010000333.1:0-4263 GCA_043771075.1 Bacteriovoracaceae bacterium | reverse complement strand
GGAACACTCCACGCAATAATGATCGGCCAGAAAGCGTTATGAGTATCGAGACCGGGAAAACGATTTCCTGCCAGGGGCGAGAAAAAGTTCATCGGAGTGAGAATGTTTTTTGTATAGACGTAATAAACGAGGGCCTCAACGGCGAATTTCAGGATCATGAGTCCAACACCCCAGAGGATATACGGTTTACGGGTTACACGGTCCTGAGTGCCGAAGAGGAATTGAATGGTTTTCATGCGTCCATGTTAGCGGGAATAAAGAGGGGGAGCAATTCCTCGCCTGACTGTTTAGATCGGGAAGCGTGTGGTTAAAGCAATTTTCGTATGCCGGATACAATTAAGAAATGTATTTCTTAGCACTTCTTATTTCCTTCAGTGTCTTCGCCTTCGAGCGCTCACTTCCCCGCGGGAAAACCGGGCCTGTGGTGAATCGCGAAGGTTACGCTGTTCAATACAATTCAGACTGCAAGACTCCTCACTGGGTGAGTTATCAGATGAAAGCGTCGGATCTCGTCCAAAACGTTAAACGCACGGATGACTTCCGTCCTGATTCAGAGATCCGCGTGCCACAGGCATCGCTCGCGGATTATAAGGGAAGCGGATTTGATCGCGGTCACATGGCACGCGCTGGTCTTTTTACGCGAGCGAAGAAAGTCATGAGTGAATCTTTCATTCTTTCAAATATCGTTCCTCAGGACAGTTACATGAACCAGACGGGTGCATGGAGAAAACTTGAGGATTTCGAAATGGCAGTGATTGTTCGTGATCAGGATGTGAATATTGTTTCGGGCCCGGTAGTGGGGCCCAACGATGCGCGGATCGGCCCGAATGAAGTCTGTGTTCCGGAATATGTTTTTAAAGTTCTCTATCGTGATCATAATCGTGCAGCGATTGCGTTTATCATTCCTAATTTTCGCACGGATTTAAAATTCACTGAGTATGCTGTTTCCATCGACGAACTCGAGAAAGTAACGGGTATCGATTTCCTGCCCGAGCTCGATGATAGCATTGAAAATCAAGTCGAAAGATCTTTTGACCTCAGCGTCTGGTAGGTTCGCGTCAGCCGATCTTTTGTGATCATTAAGTTCAGATTCATTCAGGTCTTCGAGTAGGATGCATCCTCTTTCAAGGGGGCATAATGAAATCAATTCTCTTTTTACTGGCCGCAATTCTCAGCACGTCTGCATTCGCTCATGAACGCTGTCACTATCGGTTCAATCCGAATCTCGCTGTGGATGTAGTGGTGAACAATCGCATGGGAAATGACATGCGCGGTTCAATCAGCTGGGACGATGCCAATACATGTTCGGCGGATGGTGAAATCTGTACCGAGATTTATCCTGGAACGTTCAAGGTGAGATTTAAAGACCTGACTCCACCGGATACTCAGGGGGCAACGACGTTCAGAATTAAGGCGATAAATAAGCGGGATGATCTTGGAAACCGCTACCTTCGTTTCTCAAAGTTTGGAAGTTTCGTACGGGGTGCCGTTTTCATGAGTGTTGTGATTCCGGAACCGAATCTGACTTTCTTCTGGAGAGGCAAAGAATACGAAATGAAATGCACCGAAGTGGTTCCGCATACTTTCGGAGAATAATCCGAAAGTATGCTGGACGCGAATGACTAATTACAGCTAAGGGAAACTTCGGTTTTTTTGCCATTCAATTTCAGACTAATGGCCGCTTCATCCATCTCATCCATATAGAGATGAAAATTAATCCCGCTATCGCTGATGTTAAACATAACATCCTCAGAGAGGGCAACGACGACAGCTGACTTCACAACAGTAGTTTTGCCGTGGTTAGTTGCACTCACAACAACTTTCACAGAATCAACAGAGTCAACATACTGACCACGGTATTCAACGGCAGTTGAAATTGTTTTGACGTGGGTGACGACAACACTGATCTTTCCGATCCTGGCGTCAACTGGAGAACGATCTGTTCTCTGCTTACATTTATAAGTGTAGTCAGCGGCCGATGCCGATAGTGAAAGAAAAGCAGAGGCAGTAAGGACAGTGATAAAGCGTTTCATATATTTCTCCTTAAAAAAAATAATTATCTCTGGCAACGACCTTCAGCGTACTGGAAAATCTGGAGGCTTTTGAGCCAGCCATATTCCTTCACCTGGACACAACGAAGACCCCGGTCACATGGATACTCGTTTTTTCCGTCGGTGATTAGTTTTCCGTTGGCCGAGATCGGACACTTGGTTCCGGCCACTCCGCGAGCGTAACAGGCGAAGAAGTGTTCGCGTTTTTCCTCTAGACATCGTCCGACAGCTCCGTTCCCGGAAACTGGTTTCACATTCCGGTTAAACCAGTTCTGGCAGTGTGCATCGGTCACGCATTTTGTTTTTGGATTCGAGTATACGAGTGTCGAGATCACATCTCTCATCATGATGTTGAGGGAATCTCTCAGCGTAAGATTGTTTCTGAGTTTTGCGTTCAGGAAGTCGCGGTGACAGATCTGTGCCAGCACCGCCATGTTGACAGTTTTTCCTTCAATATATTCCGGAAGGGCCACGCGGCGGGAAGAAAGTCCGACACTGTTGCCGTAGCTTCTGGAAGCGTTAACGTCTGCACCCACACCCATCACACTGATTCCGCCGGAGCCCTGGAGAGAAGTGTTAAAGTTAAGATCAGCATTGCAGCCGAAAGTGAGATAGCGTTTTTCAGGCTTCCCATTTTTCATTTTGATTTTTCCGTCCGCATCGCGGACGTAGAAATCAAAGTTGTTTCTGTCGGTGAGTGGACTTAGTCCATCACCGGAGACACTGACGGATGTACTGAACGAGCGGTTAAATGATAACGACGGTCCGGCACTCAGATTGGCGCCAAGGAAATTGACAGTCACCCGGTAAGAGACTGATCCGCCGGCGCTGGTGCTTTTCGAAGAATTTATCCAGGCACCGGAAGAAAGAGCACCACCCATGGAACTTTGTTCAATGGAGGTCAGTGAAGCGACAAGTTCGGCCTTGTTCTTATACTCTGTCGTACTGTTCTGACGGATTGTCTGGGCCGGAAGCATTTTAAGATTTGATGTTTCCTGTTTCTCATTCAGAAGAATAGAACCGCTGCGAAGGAGATTAGCGCGGGCGATAGAAGTTTTCGCCATCTCTGACTCAATTCTTGGTGCTGCCGTTTCTGTCGAGACACTTTCACCTCTGGCGACGGACTCGAGGAAGTTAAAGGAAATTTCCCGGATCTCTGCTCTCAGCTCCGGAGACATGCGTTTCGTATCAGCTTCAATTCTTTCACGGACACCGCTGATGGCAAGATCCACGTTTCCGGTTTGCTGAAGTAAGTTTTGATAAACTTTTTCGACCTGGGTTTTCACTGTCTCCAGTATGAGATTGGTTTCACGACGGGCGCGATCTTCTACCGGCAGATCAAGGGCTTCATAGATAACTTCGCGGTTATAGGCCGATGCATTCAGAAGTGCTAACTGGCGCTCGCTCTCATCAACTGAGAGCGCAGACACTGGCAGCGACTGAAAGATGAACAGGAAAACAAAAAGTTTCAGTTTCATATGGGCACTCCGTAAAGTGCGCGGATAATAGTCGAGACAGGCAAAATAGGTGGAGAATTGCCAGTGGAGTGTCAATTTTATAGGGTTAGGGAGGGTTTCTGCAGACTTTTCACCCTGCTCTGCTTAAGTAAAATTCAGCTGGAACCGATACAAAGCCTATGAAATCAATCCTTTTCTTGTGCGCCATCTTCTCCGCTTCTGCTTTCGCCGAACCTTGTGGGCTCGAAGGAACGATCGACGAACGCATCAAGAATTGTGATCTCACCAAGGGTGAGTTTGTCCTCGTCGCGAGGAATGCAGCGGGTGTGGAAGTGTTTAAGGATCTCAAATCCGGACTTCTCTGGGGTGACAGAGTGACTTCGGATTTCAATCACTACGGTTCACAAAAAGCGTGCGATGGGACTATTCCCGAAGCCGAAATTTTAAAAGAAATCAAATGGCGTCTGCCAACGGTCCGTGAGTTCGAAGAGTCTGCCATTCACGGAATGAAAACATCTCTCTCCCGCATGTTCTATACCTACTGGACCTCAACTCCAGTAAAAAATCGTTCGAAAAGCAGAAGAAGACGAGCGACTCCGTCGCAGGCGTTTCTTTGGGACGGCGATGCTCAAAAAACAGACGTCGCTGATATCAAGGACGCTGCGTCCGTCCGTTGTGTCGGGAAAATATAAACAAAGTTATCCAGGCGAGAATGGCCGAGATTCCCATCACGAGAGCTGTCGGAAAAGTTCCCG